>JAZPYP010000009.1:0-4414 GCA_045544255.1 Eubacteriales bacterium
TTTGGGGTTCGGAAAAATTGTTTGAAACCTTCGTAAGGCGAGCCGCGGCCATAGGTCGCGGGATACCCGACGGGGTATGTGATACGCCGAGTGGCTCGGTTTTAAGGTAGCAAAGGGCATTCAAATGGGAGAAAATATCGAAAATTCGATATTTTCTATCATTATTCTTGGTTTTCTTCAGTTTCTTTGTAAAAAGGACTTGTAATTTCCTGCCCTTTGCGGTTCGGACTATTTTTACAACCCTTTTTGCTTATTCAAGGATATTGGAGAGGAGTTCTTGAGCCGCAAGGCCATCTTCGAAGGTGGAGATCAGGGGATCCTCCTCGCCGGTATAAAGGAACTTGGCAAAGTGCATCAAGGAGCAGGTATGGGCATCCTGATAAAAGCCAAGGCTCTGCCGCGGCGCGGGATACATCAGCTCCTTCAGCAGCGCATCACTTGCCCTCAAAATGGTGGTGGTTTTAGAGGGCAGATCATAATGGCGAAGCTCATAGGGCTTATCCAGATCCAAAATCAGCGCGCCCGTTTCGCCATAGAGGGTAACGATCTTATTGCGCCCCTCATTGGCATGAACGCGCGAGGCTTCCATAGTGCCCAAAACTTCCCCGTTGGAAAGATGCATGATGCCATATTCATCCACTTCGTTGCGATCGGGGAAATAGATGGTCTTTTCCGCTTTTCGATATTCCAAGGGGCCAAGAAGATATTCCAAAAGATTGAGCATATGCACCCCAAGATCCAAAAGGGCGCCGCCGCCGTTTTCGGCGGTCATCCGCCAGGTTTTGGGGCGGGGGAGCAGATAGGTATCATGGAAGTAAACTGCCTTAAAATCGAAGAGCTTTCCGATGCGATGAAGATTGCGCTTCATCAGAGTAACTGCCGGAATAAAGCGGTATTCAAAGGCCATAGCAGTGGGCAGATCCCGCGCGATGGCCGCCAGGCGCTCCGCCTCTTCAAGGCTGGAAGCCAAAGGCTTTTCGCAATAGATGGGCAGCCCCCGCTCGGCCGCAAACCGCACCGCCTCTTCCCTCATATGATGAGGCATGCAAAGATCCAAAAAATCGGGGCGGCAAGCCTGCACCATTTCCTCCAAAGAAGTATAGTGCGCCACTCCCGGCAAGGGGCTCTCCTTCGGCGTGCGGCTCATTACCCCTGCAAGTTGGGGCACTGTTTCATTTTCAAAAAAGAGGGAAGCCTGGCAAGAGCCCAGCGCATGAACCTTGGCCACTCCGCCATACCCTGCAATGCAAAATCGAAGCTTATTCATTCTCTTTTTCCTCCTTTTCCGCTCTTATCTTTTCTTTGGCGGCCTTAAAGCCCATGGCAATATCGAAAATAAAGATAAAGATCAAAACGCTTCCCCCCGCCTGAATCAGATTTTTCGGCAAGGTGCCAATGGCGCGTGAAAGAGCCTCGGCGGCATTTCCTTGGAAAAGCCCAAGGATCAGCTCCCCTAAAAAGAAGCCTGCCACCGGCACCACCGCCGCGGGGGCGGCCATCAGCTCCGGATGATTTTTTGCGGCGGGAAAAGAGAGCAGCTTCTTGGCAAGCAAAACCATCAGCAATTTGATAATCAGCGTTATAGGCGCTAAAAGAAAATAGCCCTTCAAAAGATCCGCCAGAAGGCTCGCCGCGCCTGCCGAAATAAGGGCGGCAGGGGTAGGGAGCAGGAGGGCCGCCAAAAGGATCATGGCATCTGCCGGATGGAGATATCCATAGGCGGTGGGCTGCCCGATGAGGGCTAAAATCAGAATCGCCAAGGCAAACAGAAGGGGTTTGGTTAGATTTTTATTTTTCATAAAAGGGACCTCGTTCCTTTGGATTTCTATCTCGATTATATCATGGGGAATTGGTGAAATCAACCATTAAAATAGGGTTGAAATCAGGGGGAAGTTGTGGTATCATGTAGAATGAGAAAAAATCGATAAGGAGCGAAAATCAATGTCCGGACATTCCAAATGGCATAATATTCAGAATAAGAAGGGCAAAACCGATGCCCAGCGCGCCAAGATCTTTACCAAAATGGCAAAAGAGATCATGGTTATTGTAAAAGAAGGGGGCCCCAATCCCGCGGCCAACTCCCGCCTTGCCGATGCAATCGCCAAGGCAAAGGCTGCGAATGTGCCCAATGATAATATCGAGCGCGCCATTAAAAAAGCTGCAGGCGAGGGCGATAGCAGCAACTATGAATCCTTGGTTTATGAGGGGTATGGCCCCGGCGGTGTGGCAGTAGTTGTGGATTGCCTGACCGATAACCGCAATAGAACCGCCGCATCCCTGCGCCATTATTTTGATAAATTCGGCGGCAATCTCGGCGCCAGCAATAGTGTGCTTTGGCAATTTAAGCAATGCGGCTTGCTGATCATCGAGAAGGAAGATGTGGATGAAGATGAGCTGATGATGTGTGCCCTTGATAATGGCGCCGATGATTTCGATAGCGAAGGCGAAGCCTTCGAGATCACCACTGATCCTGCCCAATTCTCCGCCTGCCGCCAAGCCTTGGAGGAGGCCGGCTATCAGTTTGCCACCGCCGAGATCACTCGTATTGCCGATAATAATGTTTCTCTCACCGACGAGAAGGATCGATTCAAGATGCAGTTGCTTTTGGATGCCTTGGAGGACGATGATGATGTTCAAGAAGTTGCGCATAACTGGGAAGCTTAAAAAAGCGATCACCATGCTGATGGTGGCGATCCTCGCCCTTTCAGCCATCGTTTTTGAAGCCTCTGCCGCCACTGCCGATCGCTTTGAGGATGTGGATCCCGGCGCTTGGTATTATGATGAGGTGGCGGGCGCGGTAGATGCTGATCTTTTCGAGGGGATCGATACCTTTCGGTTCAAGCCCTTGAATAAGATCACCAGAGCCGAGTTTGTTACTGCTGTGGCGCGGCTTTGCGGCGCCGATACTTCTTCTTATAAGACCGAGCCTTTTACCGATGTGGCCGATGGATTTTGGGCGCAGGATGAGATTGCTTGGGCTTATTCCAAAAAAATTGTGGAAGGTGTAAGTAAAACGCAATTTGCCCCCAATCGGCAGATCACCAGAGCGGAAATGTGCCAAATGCTGGTGGGCGGCATCGAAAAGGGGCTGAAAAAGAGCCTCTCTACCGCCGGCGCCGCCACCTTTACCGATCAAGCCAAGATCCCCTCTTGGGCGGCAACTGCGGTAAAAAAATGCAGCGCCAATGGAATTATCGATGGCATCAGCGGCGCTTTTGTGCCGAGCGGGAAGGCAAGCCGCGCGGAAGCGGCAGCAGTTTTTTATCGCTACCATAAATCCACCCAATCCGCGCCCCTTTTGGAAGTGAAAGGGTTCTACATTGATTTTAAAGCTGATCAATACTACTATACCTGCCCCAACGCTAATTTTGATAACTGCCGCATCATAAAATATAATGGCAGCGGCTCTATTAAAAATCTGCAGGTCAAGCATCATATGACCAATAAGGTTGTCTCCCATAAGGTGGGCGATAAGTTGAATCTCGGCTTTGTGCGGGCGAAGGTAACCTTTGAGATCGGCAAAAAGACCTATACCTTGATGCTGACTGATCCGGAAGATGCAGGCTATGCGCGTAATTTGGCAAGAATCGTCAATGTCAATGTTGATTCGGGCTTGAATTTGCGCGAAGGTCCTTCTACCGATACAAAAAGTTTAGGAAAATTTCCAAATAAAACTTGGGTTTATTGTTTTGAAAAAACCGGTGAATGGTATCGGGTGCGCGTTGAGTCAACCGGTCAAGTGGGCTATATGCATGAGGACTATTTGCATATCGGCTATTATAATGAAGTGGCGATGCCCGCAAGCTATAAAACCAAGATCGATGCCTTGAAAAAGGCGCACCCGAATTGGACCTTTTCCTTTGTAGATGTGGAGATGACCTATGAGAAGGCTCTCTCTACCTATGGCTCTGCCAATGAGAAATATATCAACCCGGTCAATTATCTTAATGAAAACCATATTTATGCCTTTTTGGATGTGAGTTCCTACCAAGAGGGCAGCTGGACTGCCGATCAGGTGGAAGCCATGTGGAAATATGGTTATAATGCCTCCAAAAGCGCGGTAACGACCAAGCAGTTTGTTACCCAAGCGATGACCACTGCCAAATCCGCCTTGATGAACCCTCTTTATATGGCCAGCCGCGCCATTTTGGAGAGTGGATACGGAAAATCGGATTTTGCCAAGGGAATGAGCAAGGTTACGAATGTTACCATCGGTAGTACCTTCTATGATGAATATGATCTTGAAGGAACCTACTATAATTTCTATGGTATCGGTGCGCGCAATAGTAACCCCCGCTATGCAATGTATTATGCCAAGACTAATAATTGGAATACCAAGGAGCGGGCTTTGATCGAGGGCGCTGCCTGGATCAAGCAGGAATATCTGGATTGGGGGGATCTCACTCCCTATTTC
>JAZPYP010000010.1:0-11035 GCA_045544255.1 Eubacteriales bacterium
CTGCTCCATCCCCAGTTCGACGCTAAGGCTCTGAAGGCGGCAACTCCCGCAGGTAAGGGTCTGTGTGCTTCCCCCGGCGCCGCTTGCGGTAAGATCGTATTCACCGCTGAGGACGCTGAGGCATGGAACGACCGCGGCGAGAAGGTAGTTCTCGTACGTCTCGAGACCTCTCCCGAGGACATCACCGGCATGAAGGCTTCCCAGGGTATCCTCACCGTTCGCGGCGGTATGACCAGCCACGCAGCAGTCGTTGCACGTGGTATGGGTACCTGCTGTGTATCCGGTTGCGGCGATATCATCATGGACGAAGAGAACAAGAAGTTCACCCTGGCAGGCAAGACCTACCACGAGGGCGACTATATCTCCATCGACGGCTCCACCGGTAAGATCTACGACGGTATTATCCCCACCGTTGATGCAGAGATCGCAGGCGAGTTCGGCCGTATCATGGCATGGGCTGACGAGTTCAGAACTCTGAAGGTCCGTACCAACGCAGACACCCCCGCAGACGCTAAGAAGGCTCGCGAGCTGGGCGCAGAGGGTATCGGTCTTTGCCGTACCGAGCATATGTTCTTCGAGGCAGAGAGAATCGCTGCTTTCCGTGAGATGATCTGCTCCGATACCGTAGAAGAGCGTGAGGCTGCTCTGGAGAAGATCCTGCCCTATCAGCAGGGCGACTTCGAGGCTCTGTATGAGGCTCTGGAAGGCAACCCCGTAACCATCCGTTTCCTGGATCCCCCCCTGCATGAGTTCGTTCCCACCGAGGAAGCTGATATCGCTGCTCTGGCTGCTGCTCAGGGCAAGACTGTTGAAGAGATCAAGGCAATTATTGCTTCTCTCCATGAGTTCAACCCCATGATGGGCCATCGTGGCTGCCGCTTGGCTGTTACCTATCCCGAAATCGCTGCTATGCAGACCAAGGCTGTTATCCGCGCTGCTATCGCTGTAAATAAGGCTAATAGCTTCACTGTGAAGCCCGAAATCATGATCCCCTTGACCGGCGAAGTGAAGGAGCTCAAGTTCGTTAAGGATGTCGTTGTGAAGACCGCTGATGCCGAGATCGCCGCCGCAGGCGTTGAGCTCGCTTATGAGGTTGGTACCATGATCGAGATCCCCCGCGCTTGCCTCACTGCTGATGAGATCGCCAAGGAAGCCGACTTCTTCTGCTTCGGTACCAACGACCTCACCCAGATGACCTTCGGCTTCTCCCGTGATGATGCCGGCAAGTTCCTGGATGCATACTATGATAAGAAGATCTTCGAGAATGATCCCTTTGCGAAATTGGATCAGACCGGCGTTGGTAAGTTGATGGAGATGTCCATTAAGCTTGGTAAGCCTGTTAACTCCGCTCTGCATTGCGGTATCTGCGGTGAGCACGGCGGCGACCCTGTTTCCGTTGAGTTCTGCCATAAGATCGGCCTGGACTATGTATCCTGCTCTCCCTTCCGCGTACCTGTAGCTCGCCTTGCTGCTGCTCAGGCTGCCATCAAAGAAAGCAAGTAAGCTATAAAAAGCTAAGTGTTCATGCGGGTTTACGAGCGATCTGATCGCCCCGAAACCTTGCTGAAATACAGCTACTAAACAAACAATAAACACCCCGTGTTCAATCGAACACGGGGTGTTTTCATATGGTAGGTTAAGCAAGTTTTTCATAATATCGCATAAAGAGCATATAATAAGTGTATGAAAATCCATTGACAAAAACATAAAGATGTGGTATTTTATACCTAACATAGTTAAAATTTGTATTTTTAACTATGTTAGGTGTAAATTCGTGGTCAAAAATGTTCATTTTTGAGGAAAGAGGTATTTATGAGTTACACTACTCTATCAAAACTATATTATAAAAACAAAAAAGAATATAGTATATTATGTGAGCAAAGAAAAAAATCTGAAACAACGTACTTTTTGCCAATACAAATACACAAGAATCAAGCCTTTTTTTGTTTTTGTTCAGAAATATACGATTTAAGTGCTCAAATAATGACATTGGATAAATATGTGTCTTTACTTCAGCAGGAATTGCCCGGAATGGCAATCGCGCAATTCGCAAAAAAATGTTTGATCGATGAAATTAAATTATCGTGTGATATTGAGCATGTTTATAGCACCCGAAAAGAGCTTTCCGAAACATTGGAATCTCTTGGTAAGAAAAGCGATGGACGGTTTTACGGACTGGTTAATAAATACAGTCTTCTAAGTGAAGAGGATTTATCCTTAAAATCTTGCTCAGACATCAGGAAGATATATGATGAATTGGTATTCGATGAAGTAGCTGGTTCTGATCCGGAGAACATACCGGATGGAGTGATTTTTAGGAAGAATTCAGTCGAGGTAAATAGTTCCTCGCAAAAATCGATTCATCGAGGGGTTTATCCTGAATCTGAAATTATTCGAACAATGGAACAAGCCCTGCATATAGTTGATGATTTGAGTATTCCGGCGCTGATAAGAATTTCGATCTTCCACTATCTTTTTGGATATATCCATCCTTTTTACGATGGAAATGGAAGAACGTCAAGATTTATAAGCAGTTATTTGTTGTCGCAAGAATTTGATTTTTTAATTGGATACAGACTTTCTTATACGATCAAGGAGAATTTGACACAGTATTATAAAGCGTTTCAAGAATGTAATGATGAAAAGAATTGTGGGGATTTGACTCCCTTTGTTATTATGTTTCTTTCTATTATTCGGGATTCATTTTCAAATTTATTGATGGCATTGCAAAAAAGAAGTGAAAGGTTGAGCTATTATAGGGGAAAGATGGGTGAGATGGGCCCGTTTTCCGAAGATGAAGATCAATTTTTTGATATTGTCCTTCAAGCAACTCTTTTTTCTGAAAGTGGAATTACCAGAAAAGAATTGGGTGAAGTTTTAGAGATCAGCCCATCGACAGTAAATAAAAGGCTGGCGAAATTGCGTGAAACAGGGCTGCTTCTTGAAAACAGGGTAAGCAGAGCAAGCGTGTATACACTTGATTTGGAAGGCATGAAATAATTACAAATTGCAGGCTGCTATCAAATCGAGCAAGTAAGTCTCGAAAAGCCAGCATTGATGCGGGTTTTCCGGCATTCTGATCGCCCCGAAACCTTGCTAAAATACAGCTACTAAACAAACAATAAACACCCCGTGTTCAATCGAACACGGGGTGTTTTTCGTGCGGCTTGATATTAAAAACAAATTATGCTACAATATTAATAGAAATGGGGGCTAGAATATGTCGATATCATATGAAAACTTGTGGAAATTACTTTCTGAGAAAGGAATGAATAAAACAGATTTATGCAAAAAGGCTGGCATATCGACGAATGTGTTAGCCAAGTTAGGAAAAAACGAATCTGTACATATTGACGCCTTAAGCAAAATATGTGGGGTTTTGGAGTGCTCTTTTGATGAGATAGTCAGCAATACAGGTGAAAACGCTGTAATTTCACCCTTGCCCCAAATAGATTTCGCTTTTATTGGAGACTGGGAAACGAGCGAAGAATTTGAAAGTGTTGGTATTAAAAGTTTAAAAGATTTTCCAAAACCGCATACGGTTAGTAATATCAAGAAAACTTTAACAAAGTATATCAGAGAATGTAAGTTGAGCATTGGCGCGGTAGATATATTCTTGGCTGAGTTGAAAAAACAGAATATTTTAATTCATATTGATGGTAAAATATCTCCTGAATATAAATATGTTCCAAAGACTTTTTCTAACAAAGACGAAGAGAGCGATGCATATAAAATTGAATATCGACAAGCCAAAAATTATTTGTCGTGGTTCTTAAATACCAACTATAAATGGACAGAAGTACAATTAATAGAAAAAGCGCCCAGTAATATTGAAACAACAAATACTACTACTTTTGATAACGAAAGAGCATCACTTGATAGAGATATTGTTACTTATAATGATGAACTAATTGAATTTGATGAAAAATCAGCATTTCCGTTTAATTTGTTAGCAACAATTGTTGGAATTAATCAAGGTTTTTATTTTAGATATCAATATGACTTGATTTGTAATAGGATCAACGAGATTCTTTCTACTTTAACCCCTATCGAAGAAACAATTATACGTTTTATTTATCAAGGTAACACGTCGCCGGAGTCTATTTTTAAGCAATCGGCTGATGCAGTAATAAAACAAGTATTTTATGATAGTTATATAGAAAGACCAATCCGCAAATTAAGGCACCCTTCACGATCCAAGAGAATCATACACACAATATGTAACGAAAATGATCGATCGGTTAAAGCCGATGATTTGTATTGGAAGTGGACGGAGGATTATTTTAATAATCGAAAAATCAAAGAACTGATTGATGGCGATTTTATACTAGGTGCCTATGTGTCTAAAATCACATCTTTGAACACTAAATTGATTCTTATAGAGTCTATTAGTGGCAAAATGAAAGAGTGGAATTTGTTTAGTGCAGATGATTTTGGCAACTTGATTAAAGTTGATATAAAACCTCAGAACAATAAATTTATAGGTGATCTCTTTGATAAAATCAAAAAAGAAAATCGCAACTTAAATAGAAATCCCTATTCAAAAGAGTTATCAATAGAAGAAATGGATTTGAGCGATCGTTCATTTGTTTGTTTAAAAAGTGCGAGTATAGATACACTTGATGATGTTATATGTAAAACCGAAGACGATCTTATGAGAGTGAAAAATCTAGGACGTAAGAGCTTGAATGAAGTTCTTGATAAGCTAAAAGAATATGGTTATCATTTGACTGAAGAGGGTGTTTTTGAATATCAAGGGACCGTATTGAGTTTTGCAAAATTTTATCGCGAAGCATATTCTAAAACTGATTATAAAAACGAACGCGTTTTGAAAGAAGACTTTTTTGATAGATGTGAATCCTTGGGATTTAGCTTAACTGGCGCGGATTGGTTTATAGATATGGTTTCGAACACGACGGAAAGTTTGAACGATCCAAAGTTTATTGAAAAAATTGATAATGTTGCTCTGCTTGGATCAATAATATTAAAAAAATGGCGGCATATTACCCATTGGACATCCGAAAGTCTTCTTTCTACAAAAAATAGAGTTTGGTTTATAGTCGCGTTTGATCATTTATATCAGCTTTCAATTAAGGATCTAATAACGAATAAAACTATGCCAACTAGTCAATGAGGTTTGTATGAAACAAGAGTATATGATTATAGATGGCCAAAAATATACGCAGGGAACAATTTTTGTAGTAAAAGATTGCGGTGTTGCAGGTATTACCGAAAAGCGGATGACATTTTTATTTTATGATACTGAACGAAAACATTATTGGTTTATTTCTCCAACGAACGCATCGGCTGAAGCAGTAACCATATATCCAGATACAAGGTTTATGAATTCGTTGATTAAAGTTGACCGCGCAACGGAAAAAGAAGCAAGAATATTACGTAGTAAACTACACACATTAAACACAACCAAGTATATCAGTAATTGTGATACCAAGGATACCGATGGGTGTATCATTAGATTAGCAGCACTTATACTTATAGCACTATGTCCGCCACTTGCTATTGTACTAATAATAGTTGCATTTACATACAACAAGAAATAAGATGCTATTATTGTATTGTTTGATTGGCGCGGTTTGTGAATGGTAATACAGGCTGCCATTAAGGATATGAAATAAGTCATAACCTAAAATAAATTTATCCGCCCCAAGAAATTCGGGCGGATTTTTTTACAAAAAATTCATTACATTGGCAAATTTAATATGATATAATATAAAAAATTAACATTTGCAGAGGCGTAAAATGAAAAAAATATTAGCGTGTTTAATAGTGGTGGTTCTTTTGCTTTCGGGTTGCCGTTCTAACGAACAAAAAATTGAAGGAACTCAAATCAACTTGTCCGATAACAAAATTACAGTTGACGGACAAGAGATTACAAGTGATGTTACACAGGCGGTTTATTCTGCCAATGACATTGTGTTTTATCTTGCAGGACAAGATTTCACCTACGGTGAGGGAGAAAAGCAAGACGAACACGAACAAAGTGAAGCAGATGCACATACTGTTGTTCACATTACAAAACCAGGCAGATATGTCTTGAGCGGAACACTCTCGCTGGGGCAAATAGCAATCGACCTGGGTGAAGATGCAGAAGATGACTCCAATGCAGTAGTAACACTCATTCTTAATAATGTTGATATTACTTGTAAGGTTGCACCTGCAATTATTTTCTATAATGTTTATGAATGCTCAAGTAGTGATGAAGAAACAGCAACCAAAGATGTTGATACTAAAAATGCAGGTGCAAATGTTATCATCGCTGATGGAACGGAAAACAATATTAACGGCTCTTATGTGGCAAAGATTTATAAGTCTTATGAACTCAACGAAGACGGTACAGAAGTAGTTGACAGTAAAAAACTTCATAAATATGATGCTGCTTTCTATTCAAAGAAAACAATGAATATAAACGGCGGAGATAAAGGAACCGGTATATTAAATATTAAAGCCGAAAACGAAGGTCTCGATAGTGAACGTCATCTTACTATTAATGGTGGTATTATCAATATAACTTCGGGTAACGATGGAATTAACACAAACGAAGACAATGTTTCTGTTACTACGATGAATGGGGGTTCACTTAACATTGTCTGTGATGGTAGTACAGGCGAGGGCGACGGAATTGATTCCAACGGTTGGCTTGTAATCAATGGCGGCACCGTTATAGCGCAGGCGTGTGCTACAAGTGGGGACGCTGGCATAGACTCTGATAAGGGCATTTATATTAACGGGGGTAAAGTGATTGCTTCGGGAAATATGCTCGACCACATTGCCGGCGGCAATCAAACTTATGCTGTATTCAATTTTGCAAGTCGTCAAAAAGGTAACAGCACATATACCCTTAAAAACTCTGCGAGTAAGGTTGTTTGCGAGTATACCCCCGCAAATGATTTCACTTACTTAATTGTTGCAGGAAACGAAATCACCCCTGATGACTATACATTCTGGCAAGGGGAAACGCAATTATCTGGAATTAAAACTCAAAATATTGGAGGCGGAATGCCACAGGGACAAAGGCCGGAAATGCCGAATGGCGAACAAGGCACTCCTCCCGAAATGCCAGAGGGTATGGAAAGGCCTGAGAAACCAAACGGAGAATTTCCACAAGGTGAAAGACCGGAAATGCCGAATGGCGAGAGACCGGAAATGCCCAACGGTGAAATGCCAGAAGGTATGACACCTCCAGATAACGAAGGCGGAATGATGGGTGGCAATATGATGCCAAACGGTGAAATCTCAACCACATTCACAATCACAAAAGGTGGCAACCAATTTTCTAATGTAGGCCCCGTGACATCGTAAAAGTTTTATTGATTTGTAATCATTTTCTCTCTTTTGCTGACTTAATAAAAACCAAACGAATCCCCTTGGAGAAATCCGAGGGGATTTTTCTTGGTATGTTCTTCCTTTTTATGAAAAAATATAGTATAATCCTTTCGGGGGGAATGGAAATGTATCGATATGAAACGTATCTTCATACTTTAATTTGCAAGGCAAGAGCCGATCGTCTGATGGTCTTTGCCCAAAATATGGAAGCGAATGGGGAGATTTCTTATGATTAAGGAAATTACATTGTTTGGCACTCCCCTTGAGCGGGGGCTGCTATACGGCAGAGAAGCCAAAGAAGAAATCTGCATCAGCAAAGAGAGCTATCGCCGCATCTTTGCCGCCCGCGGCATGGATTGGCAGCAGGCAAAGGAGCGGGCGCGGGGCTTTATAAGGGTGATTGAGGAAACCTCCCCGCGCTATATGGAAGAGATAAAGGGCATCGCTCAAGGGGCAGGGCTGGAGACGGAAGATATTCTTGCCATCAACTGCCGCAGCGAGCTGCTTTATGCACCCCTCGCGCCTCAAGAATGCACCGCATTTTCTCTTTTGCCGCCCGCCACCAAGGGTGGGGCGGTGCTTGCGGGGCAGAATTGGGATTATGCCCGCTCCCAGCGGGAGGCTTTGGTAATCTTGCGGATTCCCGCCGAAGGCGAAAGGCCCGCTCAACTGATCTTTGCCGAGGCGGGAATGATCGGCGGCAAGGGGATGAACAGCGCAGGCATTGCGCTTACTCTAAATGCCCTCTCCACCAAAGAGCGCGCTTATGGTCTTCCGCTCCATATTCGGATGCGGCGGATCTTGGAGCAAAAAACCTTTGCATCCGCCTGCAGAGCGGCGCTGCAAGAGGGGCACCCCTCCCCTGTTGATTGGATCATTACCCATCGGGAGGGGCGGGCGTTGGGGCTCGAGATCGATTGCAGCGGAGCGGAGCTTTTGCAGCCGCAAAGCGGTGCTCTTTTCCATACCAACCATTTTATAGGCCCGAAATTCGGGGATCGCCCTGCCTCGGCCAATTCGAAGATCCGCTTGGAGCGGATCGGGCAATTACTCGGCGGCCGCAAGAACCTTACCATAGAGGAGATCAAGGCCGCCCTTGCCGATCATGAGAATAGCCCCGATTGCATCTGCAGGCATACAGATCCTCATAGAGCAAAGCCTGTTATGCACCAAAATGCCACCAACCATGCTCTGATTATGGATCTTACCAAGGGGGAGGCCCATTTTGCCTATGGCAATCCCTGCGAAGGGGAATATATTGTTTTGAAAGTAGAGTAAATCAATGAAAAAGCTCATTATCAGCGCGATTTTTAAATATCTGGCAGGGGTTTTCCTGGTGGGCGCCCTTCTTTTCCTGCCTGCGGGAAGCCTTTCCTATTGGCAAGGGTGGCTTTTGATGGGTATTTTATTTATTCCCATGCTCTTGGCAGGAATTTTGATGATGATTAAAAACCCCGCCCTGCTGCAAAGCCGCCTGAGTGCCAAGGAAAAGCAGAAGGAGCAAAGTCTTTTAGTAAAACTTTCGGGGCTGATGTTTATAGTAGGCTTTATTTTGGCAGGGCTTGGGGAGCGCTTTGGTTGGATTGGGCTGCCCCGATGGGCCTCTTTTGTTGGCGCGGCAATCTTTTTGATTGCCTATCTGCTTTATGCCGAAGTTTTGCGGGAGAATACCTATTTGAGCCGCACCATCGAGGTGCGGACAGGGCAAAAGGTAATAGATACAGGATTATATGGCATTGTCAGACACCCGATGTATAGTATAACTCTGCTTTTGTTTTTATCAATGCCGATAGTGCTCGGTTCTATATATTCGTTTTTGATTTTTCTTGCATACCCTTTTATCATAGTAAAACGAATTAAACACGAAGAAGAATTCCTTGAAAAAGAACTGGATGGTTACAGCGAATATAGGCAAAAGGTCAAATACCGATTGATGCCGTTTATTTGGTAATGCAATTTTCGAAAGAATCATGATTTTGGCTGTCGGAGAAGACCAAAAAAGTAAAGAGCAACCAAAAGTTGCGCAATAGTTGATGGAATAATTCCGTTTTTAATGATATAATTCTCTTGAAAAAGGAGGAAACGAAAAATGTTCAACATTGTAAATATTCTTATTACGCTGGTTTTGGTGCCTGCTATTTTAGGGCTTGCTGTCTATATTATCGTATTACTGATCAAGGTGCTGAAAAAATATCTGAACGGATCGGAAGCGCGAAAAGAAAAAATAATGGCAAAGCGATCTTTGGGAGAAGCCATAAAAGAGCAAAGAATTCGCTGCAATATGACACAGGAGTTTGTGGCGGAGCGGTTGAGTGTCAGCCGGCAGGCTGTTTCAAAATGGGAAAACGGCTCTGCCGATCCAAGCACAAGCAATTTGCTTGCTCTTGCGAAATTGTTCGGGATTTCTCCGGAAGATTTGCTTAAAAATATTATTGAATGATTATTTGCTCTCTGCGGCCTCTTCAATGGCTTTTTGATTGGCAGATTTTCAAAGCTTTTTGAGCATTTCTTTATATATAAAAACAAAGTTCAGATCGAAAAGTATTTCAAATAAAAGAAGGGCGGTATTTTTACCGCCCTTCTTGCTGCTTTAAAGGGATCCGCCTTGCTTTTTGCGCCGTTCTTTGGGCTCCTCCTTGAGCACCTCATCCAAAACATGCTTATGGATGCCGGTGAACTGGGAGCGAGCGCGCTCCAATTCGGCGGGCGAAAGGCGCCCCTCTTCCAACATTTTGCGCAAAACCCGCGCTTTTTTCACAAGGGCATTGCGCTCCTTGGTAATGTTGCCCACAGCCGCAGCAGCGGTGGGATCGGAATAAAAATAACCCATTGTTTTTTCCTCCTGTAAAATATTGAATTTTTTCAGGAAGGCAATAAAAAAAGCCTATCCTGCAAATGGGCAGAATTTCCCCGAGGGAAATTCAATCCTTTTTTGCAAAATAAGCAATCTTGCGTTTGTTGTGGCATTATGATAGCATAAGAAAGGAAAGTTGTCAAGGAGAATTTGCCTACTATTGACAAATGGGAGAGAATATGATTTAATATTAATAGAATAGTAACAATTTGTTCATAATTTGTGAGCAGTTGATTGCTGTCGATTTGAAAGGAGAAAAACTATGGAAAACACTGTAACTGCCCCTGCAAAACAACTGAAAACCAACAAAGGATTGCTGAAGTATATTCTGCTCTCCATCATCACCTGCGGTATTTATGGCCTTGTGGTTATGTCCTCTGTATCCAGCGATATCAATATCGTTGCTTCCAGATATGATGGCAAAAAGACCATGCACTATTGCTTGCTCACCTTTGTTGTGGCGCCCATCACTTTCGGCATTGCCGGCCTTGTATGGTCCCATAGAATTTCCAATCGTATTGGTGCCGAGCTGAAGCGCCGCGGCATTGCTTATAATTTCAGCGCTTCTGATTTCTGGCTTTGGAATGTGCTCGGAAGCCTCATTGTGGTTGGTCCTTTTGTATATCTCCATAAGCTCTTTAAGGCTACCAATCTGATGAACGCAGATTATAATGTAAAAGGCTAATTTCCGTCTCTAAGGGGCTGTAAAAATAGTCCGAACCGCAAAGGGCAGGAGATTACAAGGTCTTTTTACAAAGAAACTGTAGAAAACCAAGAATAATGATAGAAAATATCGAATTTTCGATATTTTCTCCCATTTGAATGCCCTTTGCTACC
>JAZPYP010000011.1:0-21419 GCA_045544255.1 Eubacteriales bacterium
GATGAGGGCTTTCGCTTTTTCTTTTTAGGTTTTACGGTGCGGGAGCGGGGGAGATCGGCGAACATGGTTGCGATATTCTTGGGGGGTACTGCCGCTGAGGGTTTTAAAAATGCGGTTAAAATTACGCAGGCTTTGAAAGCCGCTCTCCATAGCAATATCGATAATTTCTTTTTCGGTTTCGGTCAGCAGCTCGCAAGCAAGATCAAAGCGGTAGATATTGATAAAGGCGCGGAAGTTCATTTCAAAGCAATCATGGAAGAGTTGGGAAAAATAGTGGTATTCATAGCCGAGTGCCTCGGCGGTTTCCTGCATGGAAATTTGCTGGGTATAGTGCTCTTCGATATAGCGGAGGATCTTATCCCGCAGGGCGCTTTGCTCCTCGCTTTGGCAAACCTTTGCATATTTCATGCACTGATCGCAGATCAGGTAAAGAGAGGCCATCAGCAAATAGCGGGGCGGGGCATCAGCGGTAAAAAGCTGCTCTCTTAAAAATTGATCGGCAGAGGGCTCGCATCGAAAGGGAGAGAATCGCTGCCCTTCCTCCCGATGGGCAAATTTTGAGATAAAATCCTTGGAAAAAACGCCCACCCAAACAAGATTTTCCTCAGTTACCGAAAATGAATGAACATGCCAAGGGGGGATCAAAACCATCTCTCCTGCACGAAGGGTATATTGCTCATGCCCCACTCGAACCGGTGCGGAACCTTTTAAAATATAGATCACCTCAAAGTTGCGATGGAAATGATCCTGATAGCCGGTGCCGGAATAGATAAAGGCATTGAAATTAAAATTCCCTTGAGAATTATGAGGTTGATGAAACATAGATCTGCTCCTTGATATCGTAACTTTTGTCTATTATTTTATAAGAAACTTCTTGCGATGTCAAGAACTTTATTTTATACTGAAAATAAAGAATAAACCTGTAATTAATGGAAGGTGGTGCGGATTTGAAAGGAAAAATCTTTTCTATTGAAGAGTTTTCGGTGTATGACGGGCCGGGGATCCGTACCTCGATTTTTCTTAAAGGTTGTCCGCTGCGGTGCAGCTGGTGCCATAATCCGGAAGGGCAGCGCTCTTGCCGAGAATATTTAAGAAACCCCAATGGTTGCCTTCAATGCGGCGCATGCACTGCCGAGGGCGGCGCTCTTTCGGAGGAAAGCATCGGGCGGTGCCCCAAGGGCCTTGTGCGGGGCTGCGGCGATGATTGGGAGGCGCAAGCTCTTTCGAAAAAACTGCTTAAAAATAAGGAACTTTTAGATGGAGTAACCTTTTCCGGCGGAGAGCCCTTGATGCAGCATGAATTTTTGCTTGAATGCCTGGGGCTTTTGAAGAATGAGCTGCAAACCGCGGTGCAAACAAGCGGGTATTGCGATCCATTGGTCTTTCAAAAGGTTTTGCAAGCCGCCGATTATTTCCTTTATGATCTTAAATTAATGGACGAAGGGCAGCACCTGCGCTATACCGGCGTATCCAATCGAAAAATTCTTCAGAATTTTGATGCCCTTGCTAAAAGCGGAAAACCCTTTACGGTGCGGGTGCCGCTGATTCCGGGCGTGATCGATACCGAGCAGAATCTTACCGCCATTGCAGAGCACCTGCTGAACTATGATATTCGCTATTTGGAACTTCTGCCCTATAATAAAATGGCCGGCGCCAAATATAAAGCCGCAGGCAGGATTTTTGCTCCCGATTATGATGAAACCCAAGAAAGCAACCCTCGCCTTGAACTTTTTAAGGCGCGAGGGATCAAAGCGAAATTGTATTAAAGGAGATTAAGACGATGACCGAAAGAATTGAAAAATTATTAAACATTGTGCGCAGCAAATCCAATCGCGCTCTGCGGGAGCAGAATGGCGGCCATATCCAAAGCGGCGGCGACTTTCGCATCAATCATCAATTTCTGATGGAAAATCTTTCTCGCGAGGTGCCCCTTCTTCTTGAGGATGATCGATTCGGCTTTCATCGGAGCAATAGCCTGACCTATGGGCTTACCAGCGGCAATATTGTGGCCCGCTATTCTTTGGTGATCGATAACGGTTTTGATGCGCTGCTTGCGCGGATCGATGCCGCCCTTGCGGGGGCTGAAACCGAGGCGCAGAAGGAATTCGGCGCAGCCCTGAAGGAAGAGATCGCCGCCATCCTTGCCCATGCGGAAAATTATCGCAAAGCCGCGGAAGAAAAAGGCTGCAAGGAATTGGCCGAGGCGCTCTCCCATGTGCCTGCCAAGGGCGCAAGGAATTTTTATGAGGCTTGCGTTGTAATGGCCATGCTCCTTTATCTTTTGCGGATCGGGGGAATGGAGCATACTCCCTTGGGCCGCTTTGATCAATATATGTATCCTTATTTTAATGCGGATCTTGAAAGAGGGGTTTCTAAAGAGGAACTTTTTGAGACTTTGGAGGAATTCTTCTTGGTGCTCAATTTGGATACCGATCTTTATCACGGTGTGCAGCAGGGGGATAACGGCCAAAGCATGGTGCTTGGCGGTTGCGATAAAGAGGGAAAGGACGCGTATAACGAACTTTCCGAAATGTGCTTGAGGGCCTCTTTGGAACTCAATCTTATCGACCCCAAGATCAATCTGCGGGTAGATAAAAATACCCCCTTTGAACGCTATCTTTTAGGCACCGAGCTGACCAAGAAGGGGCTTGGCTTCCCTCAATATTGCAATGATGATGTGGCCATCAAGGGCTTGGTTGCTCTGGGCTACGATCTGGAAGATGCCAGAGATTATGCGGTGGCCGCCTGCTGGGAATTTATCCCCTCCGGCTGCGCTGCCGATATCCCGAATCTGAATATCATGGATTTCCCCGGTGCTATGCAGGCGGCAGTCGATGCATCGCTTTTGAAAAGCGAGACTTTTGAAGAGCTGATGGCCGCAGTAAAGATGGAAATCGAGAAGCGCTGCGATGAGATGATTGCAGAAGCCGCCACCAATGAGCAGGCCAACCGCCATGCAAGCCCGCTTCTTTCCATGATGGTGGATGGCTGCATCGAAAAACTCGGCGATTGCTTCCAAACCGCAAAATACCGCAACTATGGCGCCCATGGTGCCGGCATCTCTACCGCCGCCGATGCTCTTGCCGCTATTAAGCAGAAGGTTTATCTGGAAAAGACCATCGGGAAGGAAGAACTTCTCAAAGCTCTTGCCGCCGATTTTGAAGGATATTCCGAGCTGCGCGCTTCCCTCCGCGCCTGCCCCAAGATGGGCAATAACGAGGATTTTGTAGACGATATTGCCACCGAGATTACCGATTATTATGCCGAATATCTTAACCATAAGCCCAATGGTGTGGGCGGCATCTGGAGAGCGGGCACGGGAAGCGCTATGTATTATTTCTGGCTGGGCTCTGAATGCCCCGCAACCGCTGACGGTCGCAGGGCCGGCACCTGCTATGGCTCGGCCTATTCTCCCTCTTTGGATGTGCCCCTCAATGGCCTCCTTTCGGTGATCCAATCCTTCACCAAATATGATCTTTCCAAAATCATCAATGGCGGCCCTCTTACTCTGGAACTCCATGATACCGTTCTTCGCAACGATGTGGGGATCGAAAAGGTGGCAAAATTGGTTCAGCTTTATATCAATCGGGGCGGTCATCAGCTTCAGCTGAATGCCATTAACCGCGATGTTTTGCTGGATGCCCAAGCTCACCCCGAAAATCATGGGGAGCTGATTGTTCGCGTTTGGGGTTGGAGTGGATACTTTAATGAATTGGACAAAGACTATCAGGAACATATTATTCGCCGCATCGAATTCTCGGTGTAAACGCGCGAAAAACGGCACCTTTCCCATTTTTCCGCTCTCGGAGAAAATGAGAAAATCACCATTTTTGGCGCGTTTAAATAAAAGGCGAAAAACAGCACCTCTTTCGTTTTTTCGTCTTCGCCGTATCCCACATATGCCTTCAGCCGAAGAAAACGAAAGAATCACCATTTTTGGCGCGTTTAAATAAAAGGCGAAAAAGAGTTGATTAAAATAAAAATTGCAGAGAAGGAACATTCTTCCTTCTCTGCAATTTTTTTAAATCTGCTTCTCAATCTCTCGCTTGAGCCTCTGAATGATCTTTTTTTCCAATCTGGAGATATAGGATTGAGAGATGCCGAGCACATCGGCCACCTCTTTTTGCGTCATCTCTTTATAGCCCCCAAGGCCAAAGCGCATCTCCATGATCATGCGCTCCCGCAAGGGGATTTTTTCAAGAGCGGCATGAAGGATCTGGCGCTCAATATCCTCTTCCAGATTTTTGGAGACACTATCTCCATCGGTGCCAAGGATATCCGAGAGCAGCAGTTCATTGCCATCCCAATCGATATTGAGGGGTTCATCCAAAGAAATTTCTTGGCGCAGGGAATGATTTTTTCGAAGAAACATCAGAATTTCATTTTCGATGCAGCGGGAGGCATAGGTTGCAAGCTTGATATTTTTATCGGAGCGAAAGGTATTGATGGCTTTGATAAGGCCGATGGAGCCGATAGAGATCAGGTCGTCGGCGGCGATGCCGGTATTTTCAAAGCGCTTGGAGATATAAACCACCAAGCGAAGATTATGCTCGATGAGTTTTTGAGCGGCATAAGGCTCCCCTTGATCCAAGGCGCGGATATATTCCTGCTCTTCTTCCGGCTTCAGGGGCGGGGGAAGGGTGATATAGCCGCCGGCATAGTGCACCTTGCCGGCGATTTTATGAAGAAGAACAGAAAGGCGGGGATGGATCATAAAGAAATAGCGGATAATGTTCATAGGTTACTCCAATCTCGGTGTAATAGGGCCTGAAAGCGGCCATCGGGGGAGAGGGGCTGAAGGGAAAGGCCCACCAAGCCTTGGCGCTCCAGCCCATCCAGCAAAAGCTTTTTGGGGCGATAGGCATAGATAAGGATACGCTTCCCGCTGATATCGGTATAGGGAAGAAGCTGAAGATGCAGATGGGGGAAGGACTTGGAAAGGCGCGGCAGGGCAGAGGGATCTTGGTGGAGGGCGGCCTGCAAAAGGGGCTCCGGCAGAGGGAGGGCATCCCATTGGCAAAGGATCACCGGTGAGAGGGTGATGGGATCATAGAGAGAATTGCCGGTATCTAAAAGAGCAAGAAGCTCGGTGCCATCGATGGTAAGAGTATGTAGGAAGCTTTTTTCTTTTTTACGCTCCAATAGAAAGAAGAAAAGATGGGAAAGGCCATAAAATCCAAAGGTCAGAAGAAGAAGGCCCCATAGAGGAATATTAAGGTAATAAATGCCGTTGGCAAGGCGCATCTGGCTTCCTGCATCGGTGAGGGAATAAAAGGCATACATTCCTCCCCCGAAAAGCAGATGCACACCCCAAAAAATCAAAAGAGTGCGCCCAAAGGTGGCGATCCGCTCAAAGGGAAAGGCGATCAAAAGGGAAAGGGCGGGGAGCAGGAACTTAATAAGGAAAAGCAGCAGGGGCGAAATCTTCCAAAAAAAGAGAAAGCAGCCAAAAAGGGCCGCCGCAGCAGCGGAAAGCCCCAGCCGCCAAGGGAGGGCCTTTCGGTCTGCAAAGAGAGCGGTTGCGGCAAGGAGGATCGCATCCATCAGAAAATTGGTAAAGAAAAGAATGTCTACATAGATAATCATGGCTATAGTATAGCAGATGAAAAATGCAATTTCTGCCGAAAAGAGGGGGCAAATCAAAAGGTTTTTTGAGGCAGAACCATTGTAAAATATAGTAAAATATGATATACTATAGATTAATATGAAAAGATGGGGCGGTTTTGGCAAAGGACCCCGCTCGCATTGCATTGGAGTAAAGAATGGATTACAGAAAGATTGCTTATGAAATTGGAGAAGAAGCAGAGGGGAAAACAGTGCTGACCTTTTTGAAGGCCAAGGGTTTTTCCTCCAGAGTGATCTCTGCCCTCAAGCGCAATCCCTATGGGATCACCATTGGCCGCAAGCGGGTAACGGTGCAAAAGCAGCTCAAAAAAGGCGATCTTTTAACAGTGCGGGTAACCAATCGGGAAAGCCAAGTGGATAATGAATATCTGCCGCCCATTCCAATGGCGCTTTCTATCCTTTATGAAGATGAAGATGTTTTGGTCATTAATAAACCGCCCTTTTTGCCGGTGCATCCTTCCATGGGCAATCGGGATAAAACTTTGGCCAACGGAATTGCCTATTATATGCAGGAGCAGAAAAAAGAATTTGTTTTCCGCCCTGTTCATCGGCTGGATAAAAATACAAGCGGGGCCATTCTTCTTGGGAAAAATGCCCATAGCGCAGGAGTGCTGGGCGAGGATCTGAAAGCGGGGAGGATCAGCCGCAGCTATCTTGCGGTTTTGCAAGGGATCCTGCCCGAAGAGGAGGGAACGGTTGATGCCCCGATCGCCCGCCTGCCGGGCTCTGCCATCGCAAGATGCGTGATGGAAGGGGGCGAGCGCGCCATCACCCATTATAAAGTGCTTGCGGTGGGGAAGGGCTATTCCTTGGTGCGCTTATGGCTGGAAACAGGGCGCACCCATCAAATTCGGGTGCATATGGCCTATCTCGGCGCCCCTGTTGCAGGAGATTTTCTTTATGGAAAAGAAGAGATGGCGATCCCGCGCCAAGCCCTTCATTCCGAAACCTTAAAATTCAATCAGCCGGTGAGCGGGGAGGCGCTTTTCTTCCGCGCGCCCTTGCCTGCCGATATTTTATCGCTGATCAAAGAGAAGGAGATTCCTTATGAAGCTTTTGATATTTGACGGTAATTCTATTTTAAATCGAGCCTATTATGCCATTCGCGCTTTATCTGCTAAAGATGGCCGCCCGACCAATGGAATTTTCGGTTTTTTAAAGCTTTATCATAAATATTTTGAGATGTCGAAGCCCGATATGGTAGCGGTTTCTTTTGATTTAAAGGGCCCAACCTTTCGCCATGAAATGTATGCCGAATATAAGGCCCAGCGCAAGGGAATGCCGGATGATCTGGCGGCCCAGATGGAGCCTTTGAAAGAAATTTTGCGGGCAATGAACATTACCATTCTTGAAAAGCAGGGCTATGAGGCCGATGATGTGATCGGTACGGTGAGCCGCTTTTGCAAGGAGCGGGGCTATGAATGCGATATCGTTTCCGGCGATCGAGATGATTTTCAGTTGGTGGGCGGGGGCGTGCGCCTTTTGCTTCCGGTAACCAAAGCAGGCGGCAGCGAAGTGGAGCTTTATGATGAGAGAGCGCTCTTTGAAAAGTTTTCTCTGAAGCCCGCCCAAATGATCGATCTGAAGGCTATTCAAGGGGATACCAGCGATAATATCAAAGGGGTTCCCGGCATTGGGCAGAAGGGCGCTTTGGAGTTGATTCAAAAATATGGATCATTAGACGGTGTTTATGAAAATATTGAGGAGCTGCGCCCCGCTTTGCAAAATAAGCTTATAGAGGGCAAGGAAAGCGCTTATCTTTCTTATGACCTTGCTAAAATTTGCTGCGAAGTGCCTCTGGAATTGAATGAAAAGGCAATGGAGGTCGCCCCCTTTGATGAGCAGGCTCTTTATGCCCTTTTAGAGGATCTTGATCTTCAAAGCCTGATCTCGCTCTTTGGCCTTTCCGAGCAAAAGGCGGCCTTTCGCGCAGAAAAGCTTTCGGGCAGCGCCGCAGAATATATCGATTATTTTAAGAAAAACGGTCTTTTCTTTCTAAAGACCGATGGATTTTATGCCTATTTTGAGGATCGGGTGGTTGCCCTCTCTGATGGGGAGGCGCTTCTTTCCTCCATCGAGGAGATCTGCACCTTTGATGCCAAGCCCTATTATGGGCAGGATTATGCAGGCAAGCCCTATTTTGATCTAATGGTGGCCGCTTATGTGGCAGATCCTTCCGATAAATATGAGCTGATTGCGCTGGTTGAAAAATATCTTGGCCTTTATCCTTCTTCCTTGGAGGATTGCGTTGCTCTGCTGCCTCGATTAAAAGAGGCTATTTTAAAGGTGATTGAAGAGCAGGGGCAAAGGGCGCTTCTTTATGAAGTGGAATTCCCGCTGACGATTGTTCTGGCAGATATGGAAGCAAGGGGCTTTAGCGTGGATCAAGCGCGGCTGGAGGAATATACCGCCGCCCTCGGCGCCCATATTGAAAAGCTGGAGCAGGAAATTCATGCCCTTGCAGGGGAGGAATTTAACCTTAATTCTCCCAAGCAGCTTGGTCAGATCCTCTTCGAGAAGATGGGGCTCAAAGGCGGCAAGAAAACCAAAACCGGCTATTCCACCAATGCAGATGTTTTGGAAAAACTCAAGGGTGTGCCTTTGGTGGATAAGATCCTTGAATACCGCAAATATGCCAAATTGCGCTCCACCTATGGGGAAGGGCTTTTGAAACTGATCCAGCCGGACGGGCGGATCCGCTCCAGCTATAATCAAACAGTAACCCTTACCGGCCGCATCTCTTCCTCCGAACCGAATCTGCAGAATATCCCTGTTCGGGATGAGCTGGGAAGAGAGCTGAGGAAAATGTTTGTGGCGGGGGAAGGGAAGGTTCTTTTAGATGCCGATTATTCCCAGATCGAGCTTCGGGTTTTGGCCCATATTGCAGGGGATAAAACCATGATCGCCGCCTTTCGGGAGCATGAGGATATCCATACTGTTACAGCCGCAACCGTTTTCGGTGTGCCCGCCTTTATGGTTACGCCCGAAATGCGCCGCCATGCCAAAGCGGTGAATTTCGGCATTGTATACGGTATTTCTGATTTTTCCCTTGCGGGGGATATCGGAGTGAGCAAAAAAGAGGCCAAGGCCTATATCGATCAGTATCTTTCCCAATATGCAGGGGTACGGGATTATATGAGCGGCATAGTGGAAAAAGCCCGCGCCGATGGGTTTGTTACCACCCTTTTCGGCAGAAGAAGATATCTGCCGGAATTGAAATCCTCTAATTTTATTCAGCGCTCTTTTGGGGAGCGGGTGGCTCTTAATACTCCCATTCAGGGCACTGCTGCCGATATCATTAAAATTGCCATGGTTCGGGTGGCAAAGAGCCTTAGGGAAGAGGGCTTGGATGCCCGCATCATTTTGCAGGTGCATGATGAGCTGATCTTGGAGAGCAGTAAGCAGGATGCAGAAGCCGCCGCCTTGGTGCTTCGCCGTGAAATGGAAGGCGCTGCCAAGCTTTCGGTAGCAATGGAGGCAGAGGTTAATATGGGAGCAAGCTGGTATGAATGTAAATAAACTATTGGCCGAGCAGGTGGCGGATGCCGCCGCTTTGGAAGAGCGGCTTTTTTCTCATCCTTGGAAGGAAAAGGATTTTTCGGAAAGCCTCTCGGACCCTGCCCGCGCCTTCTTTGGCTGCACCGAAGGGGAGCGGCTTCTTGGCTATTGCGGGCTGCAATGGTCGGGGGAGCAGGGCGATATTTTAACCATTGGAGTGGAGCCTGCCTGCCGCCGAAAAGGGGCGGGAGCGGCCTTAATGGGAGAGGCGATCAAGGAATGCAGAAAAAGAGGCGTTAAGGAGCTTTTTTTAGAGGTGCGGGAAAGCAACTCGGCGGCCCGCGGGCTTTATGAAAAATGCGGCTTTACCCTTCTTTATGCAAGAAAGAATTATTATAGCGATCCCAAGGAGGATGGCCTGATCTACCGATTGGAGGTTACGGAATGAATATATTGAGCATCGAGAGCTCCTGCGATGAAACAGCGGTTGCGATTGTAAGAGATGGGCGGGAGATCCTTTCCAATGTGGTGTTCTCTCAAATCGATGTGCATAAATTATATGGCGGCGTGGTGCCGGAGATCGCCTCCCGCTACCATATCGAAAAAATTTCTCAAATGGTGGAGGAATGCATTGAGCAGAGCGGCCTTAAAGAAGAGGAGCTTGATGCAGTGGCCGCCACTGCCGCGCCGGGGCTGATCGGCGCCCTTTTGGTGGGGCTTAATTTTGCCAAGGGCTATGCCTATGCAAGAAATCTGCCGCTGATTCCTGTGCATCATATTCGCGCCCATGTGGCGGCCAATTATCTGGCCTATCCCGATCTTGAGCCGCCTTTTTTGGCGATGATTGTGAGCGGGGGGCATTCCCATATTGTCTTGGTAAAGGATTATACCGATTATAAAATCATGGGCCGCACCAAAGATGATGCGGCGGGGGAAGCCTTCGATAAAGGCGCAAGAGTTTTGGGGCTGCCCTATCCCGGCGGGGTGCATATGGATAAGCTGGCCAAAGAGGGCAATATGAATGCCATTAAGTTTCCGATGGTGCGGTTTAAGGAGGAACCTTATGATTTTAGCTTCTCCGGCGTTAAAACCGCTATTGTCAACTATGTGCATAATGCAAAGCAAAAGGGGCAGGAGATCTCTCTCCCCGATATTGCGGCATCTTTCAGCAATGCCATAACCGGAATTCTGGCTGAAAACTTCTTAAAATGCGCAAGAGATCTCGGTCAAAAGAAATTGGTAATTGCGGGCGGCGTTAGCGCCAATTCCATGCTGCGCGAAAAATTGCAGGCAGGAATTTCCTCCGATCAAACCCTTTATCTGCCGCCTCTCTCCCTTTGCGGAGATAATGGTGCAATGGTGGGCGCCCAAGGATTTTATGAATTTCAAAAGGGCAAAATCGCTCCTCTTTCGCAAAACGGGCTCTCTGCATTCTCTATTGAGAAAGAATTATGTTAACCTATGGAATTTGACAGTTTGCGGCAAAAATCCTGTGCAAAACCCTGTTGAAACGGTGAAAAACCTTGATTTGAAGGGGTTTTGATGTTTATAAGTCTGTTGAAAATGTAAAAAAATAACTGTACATAATGATTACGGTAACAAAATTATGTTATCAAAAACCAATCCAAAAGGAGGGGATAAAGATGAAAAAGCGGGGTGCGATGGGCACCTATATTGTGATGGTGGTTGCGGTGGTGCTCTCAAAATTATTGGGCATGATTCGCAATATGCTCTTGGCGCGGTTTTATGGAACCGGCGCTCTGGCCGATGCCTTCACCGCCGCCAGCAGCCTTCCTTTAACGGTTTATGATGTAACCCTCGGCACTGCGATCGCCTCGGCCTTTGTGCCTGTTTTTAATGAGAAGCTCACCAAGGAAGGCAAGGGGCCTGCCGAGCGATTCGGAAGCAACTTTTTTAATATTGCCCTTCTTTTTATGATGGCCTTGGCAGGGCTTGGAATGCTCTTCCCCAAGGGGGCGCTCTTTATTGTGGCCAGCGGGCTTTCGGGAGAGGCGCTTTCTGTGGCCACTCATTTGGTGCGCATTATCTTGCCGGTGATGGCCATTGCCGCGGGCACCTATATCTTTATCGGGATCTTGCAATCCTATAATTCTTTTATGGGGCCCGCTCTTGTTTCTTTGGTTTCCAATCTGGCGCTGATCTTTTATTTTTTGGTGCTGGATCGGCGGTTCGGTGTTTATGGCTTGGGGGTTGCCTTTACTATTGGTTGGCTTTTGCAGCTTCTATCCCTCTTGCCCTATTTAAGAAAAGAAAAATTCCGCTATTCCTTCTATATTAATTTTAAGTCAAAGGATATTAAGCGGGTACTGGTGCTGACTTTGCCCCTTTTTGTGGCGGCCCTTGCCCAGCCTATCAATCAGCTGATCTCCACCAATATCAGTTCTAATCTGGAAGAGGGCTCTTTGGCGGCGGTCAACTATGCCTATCAGGCTTATTTTGTGGTCTCCGGTATCTTTTCCTATTGCCTTTCCAATCTCTTTTTCCCCGAAATGAGCCGATGCTTTGCGCGGGGGGATAGGGAAGCGGCGGTTGGGATCTGCCATAAGATGCTGGGGGCGATTGCAGTAATTGTGATGCCTATTATGGCGTTTCTTGGGGGCAATAGTAAGCCGGTGATCCGCCTGCTTTATCAGGGCAAGAATTTTACCGCCGCGGATACTGCGATGGTCGGCACCCTTCTGACCATCTATGCCGCAGCCATGCTCTTCTATTCCTTTCAAGATATTCTGAATAAATATTTCTATTCCATGCAAAGGGTTAAAATGCCGGTGATTACCGCTTTTATCGGGATCGGAATCAATCTTTTGATTTCTATTCTGGCGGTTCAAAAATGGGGGGTTTACGGCCTTGCGATCGGCACCCTTTCCGCCGCGACCGTTATGGCGATCCTGCTTTTGATCTTTGCCAAAAAGGTGAGCCCCGATATCTTAAATCGCAGCCTCTTTATCGGTTGGGGCAAGGATCTGGTGGCGGCTTGCGCTCTCTTTGTGGCGGCGCGGGAGATCAGGATTTTGCTGGAGAAGCTGATCGGGGGCGCTCTTGGGGCGGGAATCGGCCTTTTGGGTGGCGCTCTTGCAGGTCTTTTGATCTATTTTCTGATTTTATGGTTGCTCGGTTCAAAGGAATTGAAGCAGATTTTGGCAAAAACAAAGAAAAATAACTAAAAATGCGGCGGTTAAATTTATTGTTTTAGTGAAACCTACAAAAGTGAGCTGCTCCCCTTGACGAATTGCGATTTTTTGGGTAATATATTAACAATAAATTAAGAAATTTGGGGGAACTTTTATGTTTTCTAAATCCATAACCGTTACTAATAGCGTAGGTCTTCATGCCCGCCCTGCAACCTTCTTTATTCAGAAGGCCAATGAGTTCAAATGCTCCACTTGGGTGGAAGCAGGCGAGCGGCGTCGGGTAAATGCCAAGAGCCTTTTGGGTGTCCTTTCCTTGGGCATCACCAAAGGTACTGCGATCGAAATCATTGCCGATGGCGCTGATGAGGAAGCCGCAGTAACTGCTCTTGTTGAGTTGGTTGAAAAGCTCGAAGACTAATCGGAAAAGCAGCATCGCGCGCATTTTGCCCTGCGATGCTTTTTTCTTTATATTAAAATAGGGGGGATCACTCAAATGGAATATATCTTATCACCTTCGATTTTAGCATCGGATTTTGCCCGCCTTGGTGCGGATTGCAAGGAAGCGGTGGAGGGGGGCGCAGAGTGGCTCCATATTGATATTATGGACGGAATGTTTGTCCCCAATATCTCCTTCGGCGCACCGGTGATGAAATGCCTGCGCAAGGTCAATGATGCCTTCTTCGATGTCCATCTGATGATCGAGCGCCCCGAGCGGTATATTGATGATTTTATCAAAGCAGGAGCCGATCTCATCTGTATCCATATTGAGGCCACCCAAGAGGCAGAGGCTATTGCAAAGAAGGTTCATGAGGCAGGCAAGCTTTTTGCCATTGCCTTAAAGCCTGCTACCCCTGCCGAGGCGATCGCTCCTTATCTGGAGCTTTGCGATATGGTGCTGGTGATGACCGTTGAGCCCGGATTTGGCGGCCAGAAATTCATGGCGGATATGATGCCCAAGGTTTCTGCCATTCGCGAGATGATGAAAGAGAGCGGCAGAGAGATCCATCTGCAGGTGGATGGCGGCCTTACCCTTGAAAATCTCTCGGTGGCAACGGGAGCGGGCGCAAATGTCATTGTGGCCGGTTCTTCCGTATTCAAGCCCGGTCAGATCAAAGAGAATGCCAAAGCCTTTATGGAGGCTTTTAAGAGCCTTTAAATGCATAAAAAAGAGGATGCAGAGCATCCTCTTTTTTATTTAATAATATTCTTTTAAAAAGGAATCAAAATACTCGATTGCTTCCTTTTCTTTTATAAAGCGGTGCACATTATTGGGTGTCATATAATAACTATCCCAATAGATTTCCTTTTCGGCATTTTTGGAGATCAATTGATCAAAGGCAACCATATTTTTCGCGTTTCCAAAGCCATTGAGGAGAAAGGTTTCATGGCTGCGAATCAGCAGGGGCTTCTTGCCTTGAAAGGTGATCTCGTATTCCAATCCATGGCGCACCGAAAACTCAACCTTTTCAATATCCTTATAGGAATATTCATGGGTTACCTGCCCGAAGCTATTGATTTTTCGAATAGAATTCCCATCTGCAACAGTTCCGCTCTTCATAAAAAGAAGGGGGAGCAGCAAAAGGAGAATGCCGATGGCAGAAAGGAGGAGCCTCTTGCGTTTATGCGCCTTCAACCATTTGATGGAGCTTTTGTCAAGAAAAAGAGTTGCTATTAAAATAACAGCACAATTGAAAAAGGCAAAAATGATAGAGCCCTTGGGGCAGAAGAATAAGGCATCTTGGTAGATCAAGCGATTTAAAAACCAAATGCCGCAAAAATACAGGGCGGTAAAAATCGCGGAGATTGCAAGATTTAAAACGATATAATGATCATATTTGCTATTCTTTTTCTTCGCCATAGCTTCTCCTATATCAGATTGATCTTCTCCACCCATTCAAGGATTTCTCTCTCTGGGAGGAGCCCCTCAAGCTCCGGCATTCCGAGGATATTCCCTTGGCACTCCCGCCAGGCTCCATGGTAATCGCTGCCGCCGCTGAAGATGAGATTGTGCTTTTTGCAAAGAGCAGTCAGCTCCGCCTTATCCTCGGGGGTATGGATGGAGTACCAGGCCTCCAGCCCATGGGGCTTTGCATCGAGAACCAGCTGCTCCATCATATGGAAGATGGGGCGGTTATAGCCGCCGGGATGGGCAATAATTGCTTTGCCGCCCATACTCTTGATGGCAAAGCAAACAGTTTCTGCTGAAGGGTACAGCCGCTCCATGCTGAAGAAATAGGGGCTTTCAATATTGGCAAATTCCCGCCGCATAAAGCTTTTATAATTATTGCAGGAATCGGGATCGGTATAGCGGGCCTGATTTTCAGGATAGCGGTTGAGCTCCAGCCAGAAAAGGGTTCGCGTATCTTCGCAGTGCTTGCCGGTGAGAGGATGCCTGCCGGAGCGGAAATTCTCCCGCACCTGCCCCTCATCAAAGGTAAAGCCTTGCTTGCGATAGTGCTCGATCATCTGCTCCTGCTGGATTTTTTTTCGGGCGGCAGTGCTGATATAAGCGGTGGAGATAAAATTCCCTGCCGCGATGGGATGGATACCATAACCTAAAACCTCAATAAGCTGGCCTTTATATTGGGCGGTAAATTCGCAGCCGGGCAGAATTTTGCCCGAAAAGAGCTTGCGGATGGCAGGATCCTGCAGATCCTTATAGGCGCCCATGCTGTTATGGTCGGTGATGGAAATATGGGAAAGCCCTATGCGCTCGCAGTTTTGAAGCAGCTCCGCGGTGCTTTCCGAGCCATCGGATGCAGTTGTATGCAGATGCAGATCAATCATTTCGGTTCATCTCTTCCATTGCTTTTAATATTCCAAGGCGCCCCGTTTCAAAGGTGAGGCCGCCCTGCAGAAAAACGATATAAGGCTCTTTCATAGGCCCATCGGCGGAAAGCTCGATGGAAGCGCCCATTACGAATGCGCCTGCCGCCATGATCACCGGCGCATCATAGCCGGGCATCTCCCAAGGCTCCGGAGTAACAAAGCTATCCACCGGCGAGCCTGCCTGAATGCCCTTGCAAAAGGCCTTCATCCGCTCGGGAGAATTTAAGGTGAGCGCCTGAATAATATCGTAGCGCGGCTCATCGGGCGAGGGGGAGGAGGGGCAGCCCCATTCCTCGCAGATAGAGGCGGCATAAAGGGCGGTCTTCTTCGCTTGCAAAACAACATGAGGCGCAAGGAAAAGCCCTTGATAAAGAAGCCTAAGCATATCCATGGTGCAGCCGCTTTCTCGGCCGATGCCGGGGGAGGTAAGCCGGCAGGCGCATTTTTCAATAAGATCCGCCCGCCCTGCAATATAGCCGCCGGTGGGGGCAATGCCGCCGCCTGCATTTTTAATGAGGGAGCCTGCCATAAGATCAGCGCCGTAATAGGTGGGCTCATGCTCTTCGCAGAATTCCCCATAGCAGTTATCTACCATAACGATGATATCCTTGCGGATCTCATGGGTAAATTTTGCAACCTTGCCGATCTCTTCGGAGGAAAGGGTGGGGCGATCCTGATAGCCCTTGGATTTTTGCAAAAAGACCATCTTGATTTTGGGCTCTTTGAGCGCCTCTCCCAAGGCGAGAAGATCCACTGTGCCATCTTTAAGATCCAATTGGCGGTATTCGATTCCGTAATCCTTCAAAGAGCCCTCATCCTTGCTTTCCCCAAGGCCGATCACCTCATCGAGGGTATCATAGGGCTTGCCGGTAACGGAAAGCATAATATCCCCTGTGCGCAATACCCCGAAGAGGGCAACGGTTAAGGTATGGGTGCCGGAGATGAATTGGGGGCGCACCAAAGCATCGGGCGCTTCCAGAGCGCGGGCAAAAACCTTATCGAGGGTATCGCGGCCCCGATCCCCATAGCCATAGCCGGTGGAGCCTGCAAAATGGCTCTCGCTGACCCGCTCTTCTCTGAAGGCCTCCAGCACTCTTGCGCTGGTCTTAAAGGCGATCTCTTCCGCAATTTTTGCCGCCGGAGCCATCCGCTCCAGCGCTCTTTTATCTGCTTCTTGAATATTCAAAATCCTACTACTCCTTATAATATTAACTAATATTATATACTTAACTTTAAAAAAGGTCAATAAAAGCCTTTCTTTTTTTGGAAATATATGATAAGATTTAGGAAAGATCTATGATAAGGAGATAAAAGAATGAAATTTTTAGCCTTTGATTTTGGTGCCTCCAGCGGCCGCGCCATGGCCGCCACTTTGGAAGATGGAAAAATCAAGATGGAAGAGATCCATCGCTTTTCCAATGATCCTGTTTTGGTGGGGGATACCTTTTATTGGGATGTTTACCGCCTCTTCCACGAGATTAAGCAGGGCTTGATGAAGGCCGGCAAGGTGGATTGCATCGGAATCGATACCTGGGGAGTGGATTTCGGGCTTTTGGACGAAAGCGGCCGCCTGATCAGCACCCCGCGCCAATATCGGGATGAGGCTTATGCTAAAGTAGGCCCCGGATTCTTTAATATTATTCCCGAAAAGGAGATCTATGAGCGCACCGGTGTGCCCTATCTTCCTTTTAATACTCTTTATCAGCTTTATACCTTGAAGGAGCAGCAGCCTTGGATGCTGAAGAGCGCCAAAAAGCTTTTGATGATGCCGGATCTCTTCGGCTATTTCCTCACCGGCGCGGAAAATGGCGATTATTCCATGGCCTCCACTTCTTCACTGATGAATATCCGCACCAAAGATTGGGATGAAAAGCTTCTTTCTGCCCTTGGCCTTGATAAGAGCATCTTCCCCAAGATCAACTATGCCGGCACTGTTTTGGGCGAGATTACCCCTGCCCTTTGCGAAGAGCTGATGATCGAGCCTGCCAAGGTTGTTTCCGTTGGTTGCCATGATACTGCAAGCGCAGTATTGGCGGTGCCTGCAAAAGCAGGGGAGGAAACTGCCTTCATCAGCTGCGGCACCTGGAGCCTGCTTGGTTGCGAGATGGAAGAAGCCATCACCAACGATGAAGCAAGAGAGGCCCGCCTTTCCAATGAGGGCGGCGCATATGGCAATGTGCGCTTTTTGCGCAATATTATGGGCCTTTGGCTGATTCAGGAAACCAAGCGCTATTTCAAAAAGCAGGGTAAGGATTATTCCTTCGAGGATCTTAAAAATATGGCGCTGGAGAGCAAGTGCCCCTCCATTATCAATGTGGATGATGAGCGCCTTTCTCCTCCGGGCAATATGCCTAAGAGAGTGAAGACCATCTGCGAAGAGATGGGCCAGCCCATCCCCGAAACCGATGGCGATGTGATGCGCGTTATTTATTATAGCCTTGCGCAAAAATATAAAGAAGCAGTTTCCCATCTTGCCAAGGTTACCGGCAAGAAATTCGATTGCCTGCGGATGGTTGGCGGCGGTATTAAAGATACCCTCCTTTGCCAGCTTTCTGCCGATGCTACCGGTCTGCCTGTATTTGCAGGGCCCGTTGAAGCAACTGTCCTTGGCAACCTTTCTGCCCAGATGATCGCCATGGGCGCGGTGAAGGATGTAGACGAAGCAAGGGCGATTATTGCCGCTTCCTTCCCCGAAGAAAAATACCTTCCCAAAAACTAAAAACTAAAAAGCAACATCTCTGCTACCGTCTGCTTTTGCAGGCGGTAGTTTTTTTGATCCCACGATGTCAAAGAACGATAAATGGGACTCATTACGAAAGTTTTTCGTAAAGGTTGAAATTCCGGAATTTATCGAGTATAATGAGCCGGAAAAGAGGTGGGAGCATGACTTTAAAGCAAATCGCAGAGGCCGCATGCGTTTCAGTGGCAACTGTTTCCAAAGCTTTTTCCGGCAAGAAGGATATCAGCGAGGAAACGAGAGAGGCGATCTTTGCCATCGCTCGTGATTTTGGTTGTTTTGATAAGTATAATAAGAATAAATACGGGAAAAAGGTGATTGCGGTGATATGCCCTGAAATTATCAGCGAGCATTATACCCAAATCATTCATATTTTGGAAGAATTGATTGAAGCCGAAGGGGCTTTGATGGTGGTTTCTTGCCATAATTTTTCAGATACGCGAACCGAGGAACTCTTTTTCTATTATTCTTCTCATAACCGCGCCGATGGCATTATTTTGGTGGATGCAGGGATTAAACTTTTAAAGCCCCCTGCGGTGCCGGCGGTAGTGATTGGCGGCAGTAGAGAAGAGTGCGGCATGGATGTTTTTGAAATGGATAATCTTCATGGAATGGAAGAGGCCATCTGCCGGCTGAAGGCTTTGGGGCATACCGAGATCGGTCTTGCCGGCGAGAGCCTGACCTCCGGAGCAGTTCGCCTTTTTCGCGCAGCCATGGAAAAGCAAAATCTGGAGATCCTGCCCGGTAATATCATTGTGAGCAATCGCCGCTTTGAGGAGGCGGGCATTCAGGCCATGGATGAATGGCTCCGCAAAGGCAGTTATCCCACTGCTATCATCGCGGCCTATGATTATATTGCTATCGGTATTATGAAATGCCTGAAAAAATATGATTTGAAGGTGCCTGAAGATGTCTCGGTGGTGGGGATCAACGATATTGGGATCGTTTCCTTTTTGGAGCCCCCTTTGAGCACGGTGCGCACCTATTCGGAGGAGGCCTGCAAGGCAGCGGTTTCTGTTATCATGAAAAAAATGGAAAATCCCTACTATGTTTGCAGGGAAGAAAAGGTTTTTAAGTCAAAGTTTATTGAGCGAGCCTCTACCGGCCCGAGAAAGGAGCGATGATCCAATGAAGGATCCTGTTAAAAGAACGCAAGTAATGTATATTTTAGAGGCAGGCTTGGAATACCTTATCTCTATTTTGGTGGCCGGTGCCTACCTTGCCAAGATGACCGCATCTATTGGTATTTCAGATGAGATCACCGGTATTCTTTCCTCGGTGATTGCTCTGGGGCATCTTTTTCAGCTTGGCTCCATCTTTATTCGCCCGCGGAGGGCAAAGGGCTTTGTAGTAATCCTGAGTGTAATCAATCAGTTGCTGTTTATGGCCCTTTATCTCATTCCGGGCATTACCCTGCCGAGAGAGATTAAAACCGTTATTTTTGTTGTGGCAATTTTAAGTGCCTATGTTCTTTATAATTTGGCACACCCCAAAAAGATCAACTGGTTGATGTCGATGGTGGATGATAAGATCCGCGGTCGCTTCACTTCTATTAAAGAGATCATCTCTTTGGTGATGGGCATTGTGTTCACCATGGTTATGGGCTCAGTCATCGATCATTTTGAGGCAAAGGGTGAGCTGCAAACTGCCTTTATCATCGGCGCGGTTACCATTCTTGTTATCACCGTTTTGCATACCTTAACGATGCTCTTCTCGGCAGAAAAGGAAATGCCTGTTGCCCCTGTGAGAAAGGGGAACATCTTCCGCATTTTCAAGGATACCACGATCTTGAAGATCGCCCTGATCTTTGCGCTTTATTATGCTTCTACCCATAGCTCGGTGCCCTTTTATGGCACTTATCAGACCAAGGAATTGGGCTTTTCCATGTTCTTTATCTCCCTTTTGGGTTTCCTTGGCAGCGGGGTGCGGATCGCTTTCAGTTTCTTTTGGGGAAATTTTGCCGATAAGCGCAGCTTTTCGGTGATGCTGCGGCTTTGTATGGCTTTTCTCGCCGTTGGATATTTGGTGAATGTCTTTGCCACTCCTGCCAACGGTAAGCTCTTTTTTACCTTATATACGATCCTGAACGGAATTGCTATGGCAGGCTGCAATAGCGCTCTGATCAATCTGGTATATGACTATGTGGAGGTGGAGCGCAGAGCCGATGCCATTGCGGTAACGCAGGCAGTTTCAGGCGTTGTAGGCTTTCTGACCACTCTTGCTGTTAGTCCTTTGATTTCTATGATCCAAAAACAGGGCAGCTTCCTTGGCATGAATGTTTATGCCCAGCAGGTAGCTTCCTTCATCGCTTTTGCCTTCTGCGGGATCACGATTCTTTATATTACTTTTGCTTTTGGAAGACGCGCAAAAAAATAAAAATTGGGGGTTGCAAATTTTGCAGCCCCCTTTTTCTTGCACAGAAAGAGAAAAGATGATATAATGAATCAAAATTGCATGGAAGGAGAAAAGCATGGAGCGAATTAAAACTTATTTGATTCTTTTTGCGGGGGTTTTCGCTCTTTCTACCTCTGCCATTTTTGTAAAGATAGCAAAGGCGCCTTCCGGAATTATCGCTTTTTATCGCCTTCTGATCGCGGCGGTGGTATTGCTGCCCTTTTTGCTTTTGAAAAGGGAGAGCCGCAAAGAGTTTTTTGGCCTGAAGGGGAGGCAGATTTTCCTTATGGCGGCGGCAGGATTTTTCTTGGCCCTTCATTATGTTATGTGGTTTGAATCCTTGAACTATACATCTATTGCAAGTTCAACGGTTCTGGTTAGTTTGCAGCCGCTCTTTTCTTTGGCGTTGGAATGGTTTATCTTGAAAAAAAGAACCAAGCCGATTGCGCTTTTAGGGTGCCTGATTGCCCTGATCGGAAGCTTTATTATCGGGTTTGGCGATTTCCAAATCAGCGGGATAAGCCTTTGGGGCGATATTCTTGCCTTTTTGGCGGCAGGGGTGATCGCGGTCTATTTCTTTATTGGCGAGAAGGTGCGGCAGGAGCTTTCCGCCCTTACTTATTCCGCCTCCGGCTATTTCTTCAGCGCTCTGATTCTTTTGATCTATGCCCTTTTAAAGAAAGATAGCCTTTTTGCCTATTCCGAAAAAACCTGGCTTTCCTTTGCGGGAATTGCTGTTATCGCCACCATCGGGGGGCAGTTTATCTTTAATCTTCTTTTGAAAAAGCTTCCTGCTTCGGCGGTAACCATGAGCATTCTCGGAGAACCGATCGGCACCTGTATTCTTGCTTTTTTGCTCCTTGGGGAAGGGATCTCCCTGCGGCAGTTGGCAGGTATTGCTGTTATTATGATCGGAATGACGCTCTTTTTTCTTCAAAGGGAGAAGAATAAAAAAACCTAAATTGGAAAAAATGAAAATAATTTAAAATTTTACTTTACAAATTCGTTTTGTTCTGTTATAATGCTATTCGTCGTTGGGATATAGCCAAGTTGGTAAGGCAACGGATTCTGACTCCGTCATTCCGCAGGTTCGAGTCCTGCTATCCCAGCCAAAAAAGAAGTAACTTTTGTCTACCAAAAGTTACTTCTTTTTTTATCCAAGCCGCAGGCTTGGCATATCATCA
>JAZPYP010000012.1:0-5375 GCA_045544255.1 Eubacteriales bacterium
ATAAAGAAACTACCCCTTTAGGGGTTGCCCGAAAGTGCAATGCGGTTGGCAGACTTTTCGGTGCCCCTTTAGGGGTAGTGCCTGTATTTAGCCCTTCTAGGGCTTACTCAAGCCTCCGGCTTAGCCGGAGGTTATGACTTGATCGGCAAAATATTGAAAGATTTTCTCTCCATGCTTCATTCGCTCCGGATGAAATTGCAGCCCTAATATGGGAAGGCGCTCATGAATGATTCCTTCCACGCATCCATCTTTTGAAAAGGCAATAGGGCGAAGCCCCCGCCCTAATCGCCCGATAGCCTGATGATGGCGGCTATTGGCTAAAAAGGAGCGGCCGTAGAGCTGCTTTAAGGGGCCATCGGCCCGCACTTCATGGTAAAGATCCCCTTCCAACCCTATATGGTGGCGGGCAGCGGGAAGATGCTGAATCAGGCTCCCCCCAAAGGCTACATTCAAAATCTGGATCCCGCGGCAGATGCCAAGAATGGGTTTCTCTTCTAAAATAAAGGAATGAATGCAGGCAAGGTCTAATTTATCGCGCTCTTCCGAGAGGCCATAGCTTCCCTCATTCTGGGCGCCGTAAAGCACCGGCATAATATCTCCGCCCCCTGCCAAAAGAAGGCCGTCAAAGGCTTTAAAATCTTCCCGCCCCGAAGCAAGGGTAGCTTTCAGCCCCGCCGCTTCCAAGGCGCGATGATAATGAATGGGATCGCCGGAGCCAAAGGTCATCAATATCTTTTTCATTCAGCGCAATCTCTCCTATCTTTTTTATTTAAGTCTATGCAAGAAAAGATAAAAAAATCCCGCCAATAGGGGGAACCCCTTGGCGGGTATTTTTACGGATTATTTTCTTGCTCCGGCTTAACTGCGCGCCAGATGCGAAGATAGCGCAAGGAATAAAGGATCATGGAAAGAATGATAGCGGCATTTTCTGCAGCGACCAAGCCAACCGCAACCGATTCGGGAATTTCGGGGAAGAGGAGCAGGGAAAGGGCAACGATAAAGAAGAGCACAGTGGTGGCCTTCCCGTACCATACCGAACCTTCCACCCGATCGGCCTTTTTAATAAAGATCAATCCGATGATTCCCATATAGAATTCTTTTACCACTAAAAGGATCAGCATAATGCGCATGGGCGGAAAGCGCCAAGCCAGGCAAAATGCCATCACAATCTGAGTAACCTTATCGGCGATGGGATCGATGATCTTGCCCCAATCGGTTACCATATTGAATTTGCGGGCAATAAATCCATCCACAATATCGGTAAGAGCGGAAAAAAGCATGATCCAAGCGGCGGCGGTATAATTCTTTTCCCCGCAATAGATCCAAAGAATAAGGGGGATAAGCGCCAGGCGCAGATAGCTTAAAATATTGGGAATGGTAAAGAATTGCCCTTTAAAACGCGAATTTTTAAAATGCATTTAAGCAACTCCTTTTTTCAGAAAGGTTTTCAAAATTTTTTCATATCTTCTATATTTTACCACCAAAAAATTAAAATGTAAAGATTTCATGGTAGAAATTCCGTGAAGAATATGTTAAAATTATCTAAAATATTCATGTAAAGGAGGAAAATCCATGACCTTGATCATTGCAGAAAAGCCAAGCCTTGCCCGCAATATTGCCGCCGGAATCGGCAAAACCGCGCGGCGAGACGGATATCTGGAAGGGGAAGGCTATCTGATCACTTGGGCTTTTGGTCATCTTTTCTCCCTTTGCGATATAGAAGACTATACCGGCCCCACCGAATCGGGGCGGTGGTCGATGGAAAATCTTCCCTGCTTCCCTGAAGAATTTCGCTATCAGCTCCGCAGAGGCGCCGATAAGCAGGTGGATAGCGGGGTGGTAAAGCAGTTTGAAACCATTAAGGCCCTTTGCAATCGGGCAGATGTGGAAAAGATCGTTAACGCGGGCGACGCGGATCGCGAGGGGGAGATCATCATTCGCCTTTGTGTGAGCCATGCGCTGGAGAGCGAAAAGCCCTTTTATCGCCTTTGGCTTCCCGATCAAACGCCCGAAACCGTGGCCCAAGCCCTTCAAGAGATGAAGGAAGAGGCGGAATATCAATCCCTTGCCGATGAAGGCTTTGCCCGCACCTTTATGGATTGGCTCTATGGCGTGAATCTGACGCGCTATGCCACTTTAAAGACCGGTACTCTTTTGCGGGTGGGGAGGGTGATCGTGCCGATTGTGAAGGCGATTTACGATCGGGATATGGCAATCAAAAATTTCATCCCCGAAATTTATTATGCTCTGGTGAGCAACGAAGAGACCAAAGGGGAGCCGGTGGAGCTGACTTCCTCAAAAAAATTCGATAAGGATCATCTTCAAAAGGCAGAGGAATATGCCGCGCTTTTAAATGCCGAGGCGGCAATCGTAACCGATAAGAAAAAGAAGAAAACCACTCTGAAGGCGGGGAAGCTCTTCTCCCTATCCAAGCTTCAAAGCCTTCTTGGCAAAAAATATAAGATGCCCATGGAAGAAAGCCTGAAACTTGCGCAGGAGCTTTATGAGGCAGGGTATATCACCTATCCCCGCACCAACTCGGAATATTTGGCGGTGCAGGAAAAGGGAAAGATCCAAAAGCTCTTGGAGCAGATCAAGGGGCTTGGCTACCAAGTGAAATTCAAAGGGGATAAGAGCATCTTTGATGATAGCAAGATCGAATCCCATTCCGCTCTTACTCCTACCCATAGAATTCCTAAAAAAGAAAATTTGACCGAGCAGCAGATGCTGGTTTACCAAACGATCTTTCGGCGGTTTGCGGCGGTTTTCTGCGCCGAGGATTGCCTTGCGGATAAAACCGAGATCACCATAAAGGTGGGGGATCTGGAGGAATTTAAATTAAAGGGCACCATCATCACCCAAGAGGGCTGGATGAAATATGATGATGGGGGGCAAAAAAATAAGCTGCTCCCCGCCCTTGAGATCGGCGACGAAGTGCAGATCGATTTTAAACCCAAGGAAAAGGAAACCTCGCCCCCGCGGCATTATACCATTGAAACGCTCAATAATTATCTTAAAAACCCTTTCCGCGAAGAAAAGGCGGCGGCGGAAGAGCAAGATGATAGCGAGGAATACCGCGCCATCTTTGAAGGCTTGGAGCTGGGCACCGAGGCCACCCGCACCGGCATTATCGGCAACGCGGTAAAGAGCCATTATATCGAGCTGAAAAAAGATACCTATCGGCTACTCCCCGGCGGGGCTTATCTCATTGAGGAGCTGGAGCGAATGGGGATCGAGATGGATAAATATAAAACCAGCACTCTTGGCCAAGCCCTGAAAAAGGTTTATCGGGGCGAGATGCAGGTGAGCGAGAGCGTGGATCTTGCCAAGAGCGAGATCGCGGCGGTTTTCGAGAAAAAGGAGCAAACCCGCGCCACCGATACCGATACCGGCTTTTATGGCGATGAGGTTGGCCCCTGCCCCCTTTGCGGCGGAAAAGTGGTGAAGGGGCGGTATGGCTATGGCTGCCTCTCTTATAAGGATGGCTGCAAATTCCGCATCAATAGCGTGATCCTTGGGCGAACCATTCCCATAAGCGCGGCCCGCAATCTTTTAGCAGTGGGCAGAAGCCAAAAGCTTTCCGGATTTACCTCTAAAAACGGAAAAGCCTTTGATGCTATCTTGCGGCTGGAGGAAGGCGGCAGGATCGTTTTCGGCTTTTGAGCTGTAATTTATTGACAAAACTTCCTATTATATGATATTATTTGTATAATTAAAAATTCAGGAGGAATTTTAAGATGAAAATGTTCAAGAATCGCCGCGTATTGGTGACCTTGTTCTGCATCCTGATGCTGGTATTTGCGCTGGGCTCTGTGCAGTGCTTTGCTGATCTGGATCTGAATAATGCCGATTCCGCGGTCAGCGCTCCCGCCGAGGATGCAACCGCCACCGGTGCGGTGGAAGAGGATGCAGCGGATGAGGCAGTTGATGCCCAGGCAGAGGAAGTGGCAGATGCAAATGCAGGGAAAGACCTGATCTGCGGAACCGATGAGCATACCCATTCCGATGATTGCTATGGGGAAGCTTATGTATCCCGGTTCGACAGCACCTTTTGGGCGCTCCTGCCTCCGATCATTGCGATCGTTCTGGCGCTGATCACCAAAGAGGTTTATTCTTCTCTCTTTGTTGGAATCCTTTCCGGCGGTATTCTTTATGCCATTGGTGAGGGCGGTTTCAATTTCGAAACCATGTTTAATGCAGTGGTTCATGAAGGCTTCATTGTAAACCTTGCAGATGAATGGAATGTTGGTATCCTTATCTTCTTGGTTGTTTTGGGCGCCATCGTTGTGATGATGAACCGCGCAGGCGGCAGCCGCGCCTATGGCGAATGGGCTGCTAAGCGGATCAATAGCCGCAGAGGCGCTAATCTTTCCACCTTCCTTTTGGGCGCTTTGATCTTTGTGGACGATTATTTTAATTGCCTGACTGTTGGCAGCGTGATGCGTCCCATCACCGATAAGCAGAAGGTTTCCCGCGCAAAGCTTGCCTATCTGATCGATGCAACTGCAGCGCCGATCTGCATCATCGCTCCCATTTCTTCTTGGGCGGCTGCTGTTTCCGGTACTGTTGAGGGTGTGAATGGTATTGCTCTCTTTATCCGGACCATTCCCTATAACCTTTATGCCCTTCTGACCATCGCAATGGTTATCTTTATCTCCATCACCGGTCTGGATTATGGCCCCATGAAGCGCTTTGAAGAGAATGCTTTGAAGGGCGATCTTCATACCTCCGGCGGCGAGCAGTTTACCGATGCGGATGAAGAGAAGGCAAATTCCAAGGGCAGAGTATTTGATCTGATCATTCCTGTTGTTATTTTGATCATCCTTTGCGTTGCAGGCATGGTTTATACCGGCGGCTTCTTTGCAGGCGAGAGCTTTATCAATGCTTTTGCTAATTGCGATGCGGCTTATGGCCTTGCTATGGGCTCCATTGCGGCTCTGATCATCGATATGATCTATTTCCTCTGCCGCAGAGTGCTTTCCTTTAAAGAGTGCACCTCTTCCATTCCCGAAGGCTTTAAGCAGATGGTTCCCGCCATTCTGATCCTGACCTTCGCTTGGGGCCTCAAATCCATGACCGGCCTTTTGAATGCCAGCACCTTTGTTGCAGGCGTTGTTGAGAGTGCAACTGCGCTGCAGATCTTGCTGCCTGTGATCCTCTTCTTGGTAGCGGTATTGCTTTCCTTTGCAACCGGTACTTCTTGGGGCACCTTCGGTATTCTGATTCCCATCGTTACCGGTGTATTTGCCGATTCCCTCGCTAAAGTTGGCGAAGGCGGCGCAATCCCCTCTATGGTTATTATCTGCATCTCCGCTTGCCTTGCAGGCGCAGTTTGCGGCGACCATTGCTCTCCCATTTCCGATACTACCATTATG
>JAZPYP010000013.1:0-10633 GCA_045544255.1 Eubacteriales bacterium
ATCCGCTTATTCATAACATAGGCCGCGATTTGATACATCGGATCTACTTTTTTGATCCGTTTTCCATCTTTTCTATTCATAAAAAATCCCCTTAAAATTTAAAATGCACCTTTATTCTACAATATTTTCTCGATTCTTGCAAGTAAATTACCAAAATTCTCATCAAATCTTAAGGATTGCCCTTGCTTTTTAATATGAAAAAGTGGTATGATATCTAATATTCTACATATAAAGAGGAAAAAAATGAACCGATTAAGAACCACTGTTTTACCTATTATTGCGGCTTTTTTATGGGGCACTACCTTTGTGGCCCAAAATATTGCGGCCGATTATATGCCGCCGATGGCTTTTAATGCGGCGCGCTCGATTGTGGCGGTGCCGGCGCTGCTTTTGGTGCTCTTTTTTATCTCTAAAATCAAAAAAGAGCCCTTTATTCCCAAAAAAGAGGAGCGCAAGCCCCTGATGATCGGCGGCCTCTGCTGCGGCATTGCCCTAACGATTGCGGCCAATCTTCAGCAGGCGGGCCTTGCAGATACCGATGCGGGCAAGGCAGGATTTATTACCGCGCTTTATATTGTATTAGTGCCGATTGCGGGGCTATTCTTTAAAAAAAGAGCTTCCCTCAATGTTTGGATCGCGGTGGTGATTGCGGCGGCAGGGCTTTATTTCCTTTGCATCAAAAAGGATTTCACCATTCAGTTCAGCGACTTTTTGGTCTTCCTCTGCGCCATCGCCTTTACTGCCCATATTTTGGTGATCGATCATTTCACTCAATCGGTAGACGGCGTGCGGCTCTCTTGCATGCAATTCTTTGTTACTGCGGTGCTCTCCTCCGCCCTCTCCCTTATTTTTGAAAAAATCGTCTGGAGCAATTTTATTCCCTGCATTCTGCCGATCCTTTATGCGGGAATCTTTTCCAGCGGAGTGGCTTATACGCTGCAGATTGTGGCTCAAAAGGATGCCAATCCCACTGTTGTTTCGCTGCTGATGAGCTTGGAATCGGTCTTTGCGGTTTTGGCCGCTATTGTGGTGCAGAGATCTATTCCGACCAATCGGGAATGGATCGGTTGCGCCTTGATGCTGATCGCAGTGGTCTTTGCTCAATTACCCTCCGGACGCCGGCAACTTGACAAATCAACTAAAATAGTGTAATATTACACTAGAATCGCCTGCGCTTTTGCGCTTTGGTTGATTTTTCGATGTTGATTTTAATAAGAAAGGGTGAAACCATTGACCCGCGATGCATTTATCTCCCTTTGCGACCGAAAGGAAAAATTGGTGCGCAATGAGGTTGGCTATAGCCAGCAAAAAATGAGCGAAGTTTTGGGGCTCTCCAAGAAAACCTTGGTGGAGATCGAGAAATGGCGCTCATCCCTCGGATGGCAAGGAGCGGTTACTCTTTGCACTCTTTTCCGCAATACCAGAGAAATTACTTTGACCTTTGGGCCGGATGTGGAAGAATTTATCCGAGCCCTTATCAAAGAGGAAGGCCTGCGGCCTCCCTTTGAATCCCCCCATGCGGTATGGCATCTGCTTCTCTCCCCCGGTGAATACCGCATCGAGCAAAATACTGCCGGTCAGATCTATCGGTTGCGCAAAGGGGATCAGACCCTTGCCACTTCCTTTGATCTGGCAGAGCTGAGAGAGAGGATTCCCCATGAATAAATTGAATGAATGGTTTAAGGAAATCCCCTTGCCCGATTTTGGCGAGCTCAAGGCTCTTTTGGATCTGGTGGAGGATCGATCGGGAAAAAGCTATCCCGCCATTATTTGGGATATGATCCTTTGCGCCTTCCGCTATCAGGCAACGCCGCGAGATTATGCCATGCTCGGAATGTTTGAAATGGATGAGGCCCAGCGCGCCACCATTTTAACCGATGCCAAAAATCGGCAATATCTGCGCGCCCTGAATCATCCGGAAGCCGAGCATTATTTTACCAATAAGCTTGAATTTCTTCATCTTTTTAAGGAGGAATACGGGCGGGAATACTTGGATCTTTCAAAAACCGATGCCGATACTTTCGCTGATTTTGCCATTCAGCACCCCAGCTTTATTGCAAAGGCCGAAGAAGAGCAAGGCAGCAGCGGCGCCGAAAAATGCGCCCTCGACCCCGAAGAGGGAATGATCGGCCTTTATAACCGCCTGAAAACCAGTAATAAAACCCTGTTGGAAGAGGTTTTGGAGCAGCATCCCAAATTGGAAAAGCTTTATCCTCATTCTGCCAATACCATTCGAATGGTAACCATGATCGATGATCAAGGAGAAACCCATCTGCTCTATTCCGCGCTGCGGATCGGGCGGGGCGGAGCCAATACCGATGATTTTAATGCCGGCGGCCTGATCATCCCCATTGATCCCAAAACCGGCAAATTGGAAAAATACGCAGTGGATCGCTATGGCGCCGCCTTTGAGCGCCATCCCGATACCGATGTTGCATTTGAAGGCTTTGCCATTCCCCTATGGAAAGAAACCATGGTGCTTACCCATAAGATTTCCAAAAAGGTGAAGGGAATCCGCTTGGTGGGCTGGAATCTGGCGCTGACACCGAAACGGCCGGTTTTGGTGAAGGGCGCCCTCAATCCCACCCATGAATTCTATCGGCCCTATCCGCAAAACCCCGAAAAACGCGGCATGCTGCCCGCCTTTGAGGCAGTTGTGCCCTATGATTCTCTTAAGAAAAAAGGCCGCAGAGCGGCAAAATAACGATATATAATATAAAGGAGTTATCAATACCATGCTGGACATTAAGTTTATAAAAGAAAATCCCGAGCTTGTGAAAGAAAATATCCGCAAGAAATTCAAGGATCATAAGCTCCCCTTGGTGGATGAAGCCATTGCAGTTTATGATGAAAAGCTTGCTTCCAATAAGCGGGCCGATGAGCTGCGCGCCAACCGCAACCGCCTTTCCAAGCAGATCGGCGGCCTGATGGCAAAAGGGCAGAGAGAGGAAGCAGAAGAGATCAAAAAGCAGGTTAGCGCCCAAGCGCAAGAGCTTGCCGAGCTGCAGGTGAAGGAGAATGAGCTTGCAAAGCGCCTGCAAGAGATCATGATGCAGATTCCCAATATTGTGGACGATAGTGTGCCGGTTGGTAAGAATGATGAAGAGAATGTGGAAGTTTGCCAATATGGGGAGCAGACCAAGGTGGATTTTGAGATCCCCTATCATACCGATATTATGGCTCAATTTGCCGGCATCGATAAAGAGGCTGCAGGCAAGGTGGCAGGCGAAGGCTTTTATTATTTGATGGGCGATATTGCGCGGCTTCATAGCGCTGTGCTCTCCTATGCCAGAGATTTTATGATCAATAAGGGCTTCACCTATTGCATTCCTCCCTTCATGATCCGCAGCAATGTGGTAACCGGCGTTATGAGCTTTGAGGAAATGGACGCCATGATGTATAAAATCGAGGGCGAGGATCTCTACCTGATCGGCACCAGCGAGCATTCCATGATCGGTAAATTCATCGATTCCATCACTCCTGAAGCCTCCCTTCCCTTAACCCTTACCAGCTATTCCCCCTGCTTCCGCAAGGAAAAGGGCGCCCATGGCATCGAGGAGCGGGGCATCTACCGCATCCACCAATTTGAAAAGCAGGAAATGATTGTGATCTGCAAGCCGGAAGAGAGCATGGATTGGTTTAATAAAATGTGGAGCTATTCAGTGGAGCTTTTCCGCTCTTTGGATATTCCTGTGCGCACTTTGGAATGCTGCACCGGTGACCTTGCCGATCTGAAGGTAAAATCCTACGACGTTGAGGCTTGGTCTCCCAAGCAGGGCAAATATTTCGAGGTTTGCTCCTGCTCCAATCTGGGCGATGCCCAAGCCCGCCGCCTCGGCATTCGCGTTAAGGGCGAGGATGGAAAGAAATACCTTGCTCATACTCTGAATAATACCGTTGTGGCTCCTCCCCGCATGCTGATTGCATTTTTGGAAAACAATCTGGAATTCGACGGTGAGAAATATAGTGTTCGGATCCCTGAAGCCCTGCGGCCTTATATGGGCGGCATGGAGAAGATCATTCAAAAATAATTTTCAACCCTTCTAAAAATAAAAATATCGATCTGCAAAGCAGATCGATATTTTTTTATTTTCGGTAATCTTTCCAATTTTCCCCTTCGGGTACTTCGATCAATTTATATTCCTCCATAGAGTGATCGAATTCCCCTTTTGGCAAGCAAAGATAAATTTTCGGATGATTGCCGCTGAATTCAAAATTCACTACCCAATCCATATCGTCGCTATCCTCCACTGTGAAGGGATCGACATTCGCCGTCGTCAAATACTGCCGAAAGCTTGCATGGGGGCCAACAACGATCTCTTTTATCTTGCCGCACCTATTAAAAACATTTTCCATCTCTGTTTGTGCAGGAAAATATAGTTTTTTTACCGCGCAATCATTAAACGCATCAAAGGCGATGATTACACCGTCGAATTCCAATTTTTTTAATTTTTCGCATTGATTAAAGGCTCTTTCCAATTGGGAACGTTCCGGAATCCGCAGCGCGCTTATCGCAATATTATTGAAGGAATTCGTTATACTTATTGCGCCATCCAATTGAAGCTTTTTCAAACCGGTGCAATTTTGAAAGCTATCTTCAATGGTTAAAACGGAAGCAGGGATATCCAGCTTTTTCATCCCTTTTATCTCTTGAAAAGATCCGGAAATTTCGACTAAGGTTGAGGGAAACTCAATCTCTTTAAGCTTTAAAAGCCCGTTGAAAGAATTCCAAATTCCCTCGATTCCTTCTTCGATGATGATCTTTTTGATGCCCGTTTCTTCCTGATTCCCATAAAAATTCTCGATTGCTCCGCTTCCGCGCACTCTCAACGTTCCGGTTTCGGGATCAAAGGTCGCTTTGATGCCTTCCTTCTCGAGCACTGTTATGCCGCCGTTTTCCGCTTTTGCGCAGGAAGAAAGCCCGAGTACCAGCGATAAAATGATTAAAATCGATAAAATTCGTTTCATCCTTTTTTACCTCCTTAATCAATCCTTTCAAGACGCTTCAAAATGGATGCCATTCTTTTCTTCTTCGACTGAAGGCGAATGCCGATACGCCGAAGGAGAAAAGAAGGGAAGTGCGCCATCTTCGTGTGTCTTACTCAAATTGAGCATTATAAAGTTCCCGATAAAATCCACCCTCTTGCATCATTTCCCGATGGGTTCCTCTTTGGACGATCTCCCCATCTTTAACCACCAAAATCAGGTCGGCATCCAGAATGGTGGAGAGCCGATGGGCAACCACAAAGCAGGTTTTATTCTGCATCAGGCGGCGCATTGCTTTTTGCACCAATTTTTCGGTGCGGGTATCCACATTGGAAGTGGCTTCATCAAGGATCAGCATGGAGCAATCCATCAGCATGGCCCGCGCAATGGTAAGAAGCTGCTTTTGGCCCTTCGAGATATTGGCCGCGTCATCGGTGAGAATCGTTTGATACCCATCGGGCAAGGCCCGAACAAAGCTATCCACACCCGCCGCCTTTGCCGCCGCCATAACCTCTTCTTCCTTTGCATCGGGGCGGCCATAGGCGATATTATCATAGATGGTGCCATAAAAGAGCCATGTATCCTGCAGGACCATGGAATAGGAAAGGCGCAGGCGATCGCGGGTGATTTGATGAATTTCCCGCTCATCTAATAAAATCTCTCCGTTTTCCGCCTCATAAAAGCGCATCAGAAGATTGATGAGCGAGGTTTTTCCCGCACCTGTTGGGCCCACTACCGCAACAAGCTGCCCCGGCTTTGCCTTCAAGGAAAAGCGATGAAGGATCTCTTTTTCGGGAGTATAGCCAAAGGAAACCTCCTTGAGTTCCACCGCGCCCTGCACCTGCTCCGGTGCAATCGCTTCGGCAAGATCGGCCTCCTCCGGTTCCTCATCCATCAGGGCGAAGATCCGCTCGGCGGCCGCAAAGGCCGATTGCAGCTCGCTGAAGATATTGGCGATCTCATGAATAGGGCCGGAAAATTTTCGGCTATAGATCACAAAGCTGGAGATATTGCCGATGGAGATTGCCGCGCCGCCGCTTCCGATATAGAGAATGGCGCCGAGCGCGGAGATCAGCGCAAGAGAAAGATTGCTGATCACATTCATAGAGGGGCCCATGGTGGAACCATAGTATTCCGCCTTATAATAGGCTTCCACCACTGTTTCGTCCACTTCATCAAACTCTTTCAATACATTCTCTTCCTGATTATAGGATTTTAAGGTTTTCTGGCCGGAGATCTTTTCTTCCACAAAATCATTCAGTTCCCCAAGCTTTTTGCTCCGCGCCCGAAAAAGAGGGCGGGTGCGCTTGGTGATAAACCGCGTTAGAAAGATCGAAAGGGGCACCGTAACCGCAAAAACCAAAAGCAGGGGCGGGCTGATGCGGAGCATCATATAAAGAGAGCCCACAATGGTAACCACCGCAGTGAAAACATGGACCACATCGGAAGCCAAGGTTTCGCTGATATTATCGGCATCATAAGAGATGCGGCTTAAAATATCGCCCGGCGCATGGCTATCGAAAAACCGCACCGGAAGATCGGAAAGGCGCTCAAAAAGATCCTGCCGCAACTGAAAGGTTACATTTCTTGCAATATGGATCATTACCACCTGCAAAAGATAGGAAAGAATGGCAGAAGCAAGGTAAAAGATCGCCATCCACCCTGCATAGCGGAAAACCGCCTCGAAATCCACCTTGCCGGGGCCCACCGCCGCATCAATGGCATTGCCGGAAAGGGCCGGCCCGATCAGAGCAAGAATATTGGCGATGAGGGCAAGAATAATAGCCAACACCAAGAACCACTTATATTTTAAAAGATAGGTGCCGAGGCGCAAAAGAGTGGAGCGAAAATGCTTTTCTTTTTTCATTTTCCTTCCTCCTCTCCTGTTTGAAGCTGATAGATCTCCCGATAAAGGGGGCAATGCTCCATCAACTGCTCATGATTGCCAAGGCCTGCCGCCTGCCCCTCTTCCAGCACCAGAATCAGATCGCAATCCCGCACCGCGCTCACCCGCTGGGCGATAATAATCGACGTTGTATCGGCATATTCCTCCCGCAGGACCTTGCGGAGCGCCGCATCGGTCTTAAAATCAAGGGCGCTGGAGGAATCATCTAAAATCAAAAATTCCGGCTTTGCCGCAAGGGCTCTTGCGATCAAAAGCCGCTGCTTTTGGCCGCCGGAAAGATTAGAAGCCTTGGGCTCGATCAGCGCCTCCAATCCCCCTTTTTCTGCCACAAAATCGGCCCCTTGCGCATCTTCAAGGGCCTTCATCACCCTCTCATCGCTTATCTTTCGCCCGATGCGCACATTTTCGCCGATGGAGGCGCGGAAGAGCTGATCATTTTGGAATACAACTCCAAAGCTCTCGCGGATCTCCTTCGGTTCCATGCTCCTCAGATCCCGCCCATGGAGCAGAATTCTTCCCTCATCGGGATCATAAAACCGCATCATAAGAGAAGCAAGGGTGCTCTTTCCTGCGCCGGTGGCGCCCAAGATCCCAAGGCTTTCCCCTTTTTTGAGAGAAAAGGTGATGCCCTCTAAATTATTCTTCTTTTTATGATAAGAAAAGGAAACCTCTTCAAAGGAAATGGCCGCCTCTCCTTCTTGCCGCGGCAGGGAGAGCGGCTCCAAAACAGGCGGAAGGGCCAGAATCTCACCGATCCGCCGCGCCGAAGCCAGAGAGCGGGAATACATAGTGAGCACCCGCGTTATTGTTAGCATGGCATTCAAAATAATGGTAAAATAGGATAAAAAAGCAGTAATGGTGCCAACTCCGGTGGCGCCGCTATCCACCCGCCATGCCCCTGCTAAAACAACAAGCACCAAACCCAGATTCAATATCAAATTCATGATCGGGGAATTGGCGGCCATGATCCGATTGGCTTTTGTTTCCGCTTTATAAACATTGCGGTTGACCTGATAAAACCGCTCTTTTTCGCTCTCGGTTTTGGATAACGCCTTGATCACCCGAATCCCGCTCACATTTTCCCGCACCTTGCGCACCAGCGCATCATTTTGCTCCTGCAAATTGGTATAGAGCGGCACCCCTCTTTTCGAGATGCGAAAAACAATCAGCCCCATCACCGGAAGCATGGCCATTAAGATTGCCGCCAAAACGGGATCCAATGTCCATGTTATAATAATGCCGCCCAATAATAAAATCGGGGCGCGAATACCGATCCGCTGCATCATGCCGATCATGCGATGAAGATTATAGGTATCGGTGGTCATGCGGGAGATGAGGGATGGAACAGTGCATTCATCCACCTGCGCATTCCCAAGGCGAAAGATCTTTTCAAAAAGATCATGGCGAATGGCAAAAACCGATTTTCTTGCCACCATGGCCGCCATTCGATTGGCAATAATATTAAAGATCCATGCAATCGCGGCGCAAAGCAGCATCAAGGCGCCCCACCAAAGAACCGGCTGCATCGCCTTTAAGGGGATCACCCGATCGATAATATGAGCCAGAATATAGGGCAGAAAGAGATCCATAATGGTGCCGAAAAATTTGATCACCATGCCAAAGCTCATCTGCTTCAAATAGGGCTTGATATATTGAAGGATTATCTTCATTTTCTCCCCTCCAATTCCTTAAATCCATTCCTTCTTGCTTCCACCGCCCGATCAAATAACCGATGCAAGGTGGCTCCAAAGGCCTCTCGCTCCTCTTCGCTCATTTCTGAAAGAAGCCATTCATAGAACTGATTGGTAAGCAAAAGATCCTGCGCCCTTACCGCATCGGCGGCAGGCGTTGAAGCAATCAGCTTTTCCCGCCGATCTTCGGGATTGATGGCGCGGGTAATATATCCCTTTTGCTCCAAATTCTTTGCAAGCCTTGTAACCTGCGATTTATCTACTCCCAAGCGGTCTGCCAAAAGCTGCTGACTAATGGTTTGCCGAAAAGAAACAATGCGAAGGGCATGGGCCTCCTGCTCGGTCAGCCCCTCTTGCATTTTAGAATTATAGTAGCGTTGAGAAATCCGATGGATCCTAAAAAAATATTTTCTGAAATCTTCCATAGTGAGATCCTCTCTTTAATTCGTTGCATTTATCAACTAAATCATATCATAAATTAGTTGCATATGTCAACTATTTCTCTATAAAATAAGAGAGGCGGCGCCTCTCTTATTTTTTCTTTTTCAGATCCAATCGAATAATCCCCAAAAGGGTTCCAACGAAAACGATGATATGCATAATCAGGTTCCCATAAGCCATCAGAATAATATCATAAATGATCCAAAGGAGCGGATTGGGCAGATACCAAAGGCGGGAGGCATCCGGCTTTTGCTGCACAATGCTCAAAGCAAAGCAAACCGCCGCCCCCGCGGGAAAGAGATCGGTATAATCTTTATAATAAAGAACCGAGCAAGTAATATAAAGGGCAATAAAGCCGAGGATCACCCATAAATGGGGCTTCGTTCCTTTGGTATTATAAAAATACATAATGATTCCCTGAAAGATGGCAATAAAGCAGATTCCCGCCCCCGAGAGGCCGCCCAACAGAAAATAGCTGACCGCTACCAGAAGATTGACTAATGTTTGCCCGATCAGAATCTTTTTCATGCTTTTTAGCTGCATGGTAAAGATGGAGAGCAGCGTAGTAAGAACGCTGATCCCCTGCGCAATATAAAATTCCATGGTTTTTTCCTCATAGAAAAATGCGGGCGGCAGACCGCCCGCATTTTATTTGAATAATTTATGCTTTCTTTCTCTTCTGCAGAAGCAGGATCATAGTAAGAACCCCGATCAGCAATACCAAAGATACGCCCAATACAACGAATACATTTTGGATAAAGCCGGAGATCAGATAGCCCACCAAGCAAACTGCCGCAACAGTAAGCGCATAAGGCAACTGAGTGGATACATGGTTCACATGGTCGCTCTTGGCGCCGGCAGAAGCCATAATGGTAGTATCGGAAATGGGAGAGCAATGGTCGCCGCAAACCGCACCTGCCATGCAAGCGGAAACACAGATGATGCCCAGAGGATTATCCATGGGGAATACACCCTGTACAATGGGAATCAGCATACCGAAGGTACCCCAGCTGGTGCCGGTTGCAAATGCCAGGAAGCAGCCAATCAGGAATACGATAGCAGGCAGGAACATTGCGAAGCTCTTTGCATAGGTTTCCACCATAGCTTCCACGAACAGCTTTGCGCCCAGAGAGTCGGTCATCGCCTTCAGAGACCATGCGAAGGTTAGAATCAGAATTGCGGGAACCATTGCCTTGAAGCCTTCGGGCAGGGTTTCCATCATCTGACGGAGAGTCACGGTGCGGCGGATGCCGAAGTAAATAAACGCAAATACCAAGGAGAATGCAGAGCCCAGCATCAGGCCAACGGATGCGTCTGCATTGGAGAATGCTTCCACGAAGGATGCGCCGTCGAAGAAGCCGCCAGAGTAAATCATGCCAATGACGCATGCAAAAATCAGGAAGATGACAGGCAGAACCAGGTCCAGCACGATTGCACGGCCGTCGTCTTCTGCTTCCACAACGTTTGCATACTGGTTTGCACCGGAGAACAGGTCACCGAATTCGGTTGCATTGCGTTCATGCTTTGCCATGGGACCAAAGTCAAACTTCATCACGGACAGGCAAATCATCATGATGATGGTGAGAATTGCATAGAAGTTAAAGGGAAT
>JAZPYP010000014.1:0-16594 GCA_045544255.1 Eubacteriales bacterium
TTAAAATTCTTCGACCTTAAAATGTGCAGAATTTTGGATGATTTTTGGCGCGAAGAAGTTTGCAAGGCTGACGCCTGCAAACCTTCGACAAGCCGAAAAGCGCCGAAATTCTGCCATTTTAGGCAGGTTCGGATCGTTCGTGTTTGCTTATCTGCAATAAAATCCTCACTCCCCATGAAAGAGAGCGAGGATCCCGCTATATTTTTTATTGCTTTCCGATCTCGCGCCATGCCAGATCCCCCCGCTCAAGGGCCATGATAATAACCTCGGCGGTGGCAATATTGGTGGCATAGGGCACATTATGCACATCGCATTGGCGGAAGATATTTTGCTCTTCCCGCTCCCGCGTTGTGGGAGTAAGCGAATCGCGGAAGAAGAGCAGGGCATCGATCTCTTCGCAGGAAATGCGGGCGGCAATCTGATCCTCGCCGCCATGGGACCCGCTCAAAACCTTTTGGATCTGCAGGCCGGTGGCATCGGCGATCAGATTACCGGTGGTGGCGGTGGCGCAAAGGTTATGCTTGGCAAGAATGCCGGCATAAGCAATGCAAAATTGCACCATCAGTTCTTTTTTCTTTTCATGGGCGATCAAAGCTATATTCATTCTTCGCTGCTACTCCTTATTTTTTTCTCCAAAAGGGGGCCAAGGGGATATCTTCACCCTGCAGCCGCCCTGCAATATTCATAAAGGCTTGGCCGGTTACCGATTTTTCACCGGCTATCGCCTTGCCGCTATTTGAGAAGATCACAACCTTCTCATCATGGGGCACCAATCCGCAAAGGGGAAGGGCGATGCGATCCATCACCTGATCCACATTTTGCAGATAGCCTTTTTTGATCATCTGCTTCCGCACCTTATTGATCACCAGCTCCACCCGCATCTTGCGCTCGGCCAGAATGATAGATGCGCATCTTCCTGCATCCCGCACAGCGGTAAGATCAGGGGTAGAAACAACAATGCATCGATGGGCGCAGAAAACAGCATCCCGAAAGCCTTCCCCTACTCCTGCAGGAGCATCGATCAAAACATATTCATAATGATCTGCCAGATAGCGGCAGAGCTTTCTTAATGCGCATCGGTCGATCTTGGCATGATGATCTTCGGAGCCGGAAATAAAATGAAGATTGGGATAGCGATCATGAACCGAAATCGCCTTCCCGATCATGCACCGCTCTTCCAAAATATCTAAAAGATCATAGGTGCCGCTATTTTCAAGGCCTAAAAGGATATCCAGATTTTTCAGTCCCATATCCCCGTCGATAGCAATGACGGTGCGGCCGCTTTGGGCCAGAGCAAAGGCAAGGTTGGCGCAAAGAGTGGTCTTCCCGACACCGCCTTTACCGGAAACGATACTGATAACGGTCCCCATTTTTTTCTCCTTTAATGCAATAATATTAATAGCATTTTAACATAACATTTTTTATTAGTAAAGAATTATTTACAAAAAAACTAAAAATTTCGCTCGATTTTTTTCAGAATATCCTTCTCAAATCTGCCTGAATTCTATTTTTTTCGGGCGATGAAGCAGCCCCATTTCCATGCGGCAAAGGGCCGCCAAGCGGGCGCTCATCTCCTTGGAACCGCCTTCCTTTGCGGCAACCTGCAATTTGATCCCACCGCTCTCCGGCAGGCATTTGCAGCTCTCCACCTCCGGAAGAAGGGAAAGCCGCGCCTCCATATCCGAAAGCCGAACGCCGAAATCGCGGATATAATAAAGGGGCTCGCGGCGGATCTTCAGGGGCATGGGGCACTCGGAAAGAGCGCCTCTTCCTCCCATTTTTTCAAAGGCCTTCGGCCCATATTTTTTCATCAAAGGGCTGATCTCTTTTCCCAAAAGGATCCCGCCCCGCAGGGATTCCCATCTGCCATGAAACTCTTCGGCGCGCTGCCTTAATTCCCAAAAAAGCTCTTCGGTGCCGATCACCAGATCCGGTTGATATTTTTTTAAGAGAGCGATCTTCTCTTCCTCTCCCAAAAGGAGCTCCTTGCCGGAGCACAGGGCGCTATGAATCGCCAAAAATCCCCCTTCAAAAGCAAAGGAAGGCTCAATATAGATCCGCTTTGCATACTCCCGATGGCGATAAAATCCCTCGGCAGCCGCCGAAAGCTCGGCGGGGAGATAAAGGATCGGGCGGGTGGAAAGAAAGCTGCTGCTTCCATAAAGCACCGCAGCCGCTTCCTGCTCATCTAAATGAGAGCCCTCCCCGCTATGATAGCGGTTTTGGGCGGTCTGCTGATCCCAATAGATCTCGCGCTCTTCCAAAGAAAGCGCCTTGCGGCTTTTGCGATAGGCGGCAAGGGCTCTGCCCCGCATATCTTTTTCGGGGCGGCAAATGCTCAGGCGCCCTGCTCCCAAGGGCTTTTGAGCGCGGCAATAAAGCCCATAGCGCTCTTCGGTAGTCATCAGCCGCAGAGCGCCGGTATCTTCCATCTGGCGGGAAATTTCAATAGGCGATGCTTTGGGGTGCGCCAGAATGGGCACCGCCCCAAGCCGCGAGAGAGCATAAAAGGCGCAGAGCAGATCGGGGCAATTCGGAAGCCAGAGCAAAAAACGCTCCCGCGGCTCCACTCCCATCTGCCGAAAGGTATTATATGCCTGCTCCATCCGCTCCAATAATTGGCCATAGCTCCAGCTTTTTCCGCCGAAAAGCAGGGCCGGTTCATATCGATTGCGATAGGCGCAATTTCTCATTTCCCGATAGGCTGTTCCGCCCGTTTTTTGATCACTCATTTTTCAAAATGCCGGATGCTGATCAGCATCCGGCATATTCTCCTTCTGTTATTGAACCTTGGTATCGTCTACCTGCTTGCAGGAAACATATTGATAATCGGTTACCGTGCTTCCTTCGGCGCCCTCTTCGGCATTTCCGGCCATCATCTCTACGGGGCGTAGAACAATCGAGAGCCTTTTGGCAAAGCGGGTAGCATCCTGAGTAACATCGGTTTCGGTCAGCGGATCGCTATAGTAGCAATCCACTAAAAGGGTGAAATATCCGGACTTTTCGTCCTTTTCAATCTTCAGAATATCCGGAACCAGATACTCCTCATCCAAAACATCGTTGCTGACCTTATAGCATCCGCTCAATTTATCATAAGTAAACTTTCCGCAGATATCAACGGTATGATGCTTGATCTTTCCGGTATAGTCAAAATTATAAAGGCCGAACTTTTCCACATCGGCTTTGGGCACCAAAATAATATCATTATTCCGATAGGTATAAACACCCTGACCATTCACCTTAATGGCCTGCCATAAGCCATAGGAAATAAAATAATCATGAGACAGCCCCAAAGGATCGGTAAAATTGGGGGGATTCTGGCAAATGAAATTTGCAATATATTGGGTTAGAAATTCTTCCGATTCTTCCTCCAGCCCCTGACTGCGCAGCTCATCAAAAGCGGCTCCGGCACTGATCAGATCGGGATCAACCCCCTCCTCATAAATATTAGCGGGGCGGAAGCGATGATAGATATTTTTCCCAAGGAAAAATACTCCTGTTACGCAACCGGCCAAAAAGACCAGACCAATCGAAAAGGTTAAGATCTTATGCCCATATTTACGAAAAAAAACAGCGATATTATTCATCGAGTTTACTCCTAAAAAGATAAGATTACCCCCATTTTACCCTTTTTTTGCCGATTAGTCAAGTTTGTAGTTGAAATATTGCCCCGATTTATTATATAATATCGAAAAAAGGAGGTGAGAGGAATGGAGCTTTTAGCGCCCGCAGGGGATTTTGATTCCGCCATCAGCGCAGTGCGCAACGGAGCAGATGCCGTCTATGTTGGCGGAAGGAGCTTTAATGCCCGAAGAGCCGCCGCAGGATTTGGCGGCGAGGAGCTTAAAGAGCTGGTGGCCTATTGCCATTTAAGAAAAGTGAAGGTTTATGTTACAGTGAATACCATGGTGCGGGAAGATGAGTTTTCGGCCCTTTCCGCCCTTGCCAAAGAGATCGCCGAAAGCGGCGCGGATGCCGCCATTGTTTCGGATCTTGGCGCAGCAAAATTTTTGCGCGCCCATTGCCCTTCCCTTCCTCTCCACGCCTCCACCCAGATGAATATCCATACCGAAAGCGGGCTGCGCTTTTTAAAATCTTTAGGCTTTACCCGCGTTGTTTTGGCAAGGGAATTATCTCTGCCTCAAATTGCCGCCCTTTGCAAAGTGCCGGATATGGAAATCGAAGTTTTCGCCCATGGCGCCCTTTGCATGAGCTGCAGCGGTAATTGCTATTTTTCCTCGGTGGTTGGCCGAAAAAGCGGCAACCGCGGCCTTTGCGCCCAGCCCTGCCGCCTTCCTTATGAGGGAGAGCGCTATCCTTTAAGCCTCAAGGACCTTTGCTCCCTGCCCCTTTTAGCAGAGCTGAAAAAAGCAGGGGTGGCCTCCTTGAAGATTGAAGGAAGGCTCAAATCCCCCGAATATGTCGGAAGCGTTTGCGCCGCTTATCGGGCCGCTCTGGATGGAGCCTCCATTCAGCGCCAGACCATTGAAAATCTCGCTCATATCTTCTCTCGCGGCGGCTTTACCGATGGCTATTTAAAGGCCGAATTGGGGCCGCAAATGTTTGGCACCAAAACCAAAACCGCCTATGCCGATTATAAGCAGGCGGTGGCGCCGGTGCTGAAAACTCTGGAAGAGGGCTATGAGCCTAAAAAGCGGGGCATTTCTTTTTATCTTTTGATGCGGGAGGGCTATTGCCGCTTGGAGGCAGAATGCGATGGTTTTTCCCTCTCCATCGAGCCGGAGGCTCCCGCCCCTGCCCTGAGGCGCGAAATCACCGCCGAAGATGCCGAGCGCTTTCTCGGCAAACTGGGGGGCACCCCCTTCTATTTGAAGGAACTGACTGCCCGAATCGAGCATGACCTATTTTATTCTGCCGCCCAATTCAATGCCTTAAGGCGGGAGGCGATTGCGCAGATCGAAGCCCATTTTGCCCCCAAGCCCCATTCTTTTATTGAGGAAGCATTGCCCCCGATCCCCGGCGGAGAAGGCTTTGGCGCGCCCCTTTTGGAGGGGTGGTTTTTGCATCCCGACCGCTGCGTAAAAGAAGCAAGGGAGCATCTTTCTATCGCTTGGCTTAATGGGGCAAGGCCGGAAGATTGCCTTCCCCTTGCCAAAGAAGAAAATTGCGGCATTTTCTTCCCTGCTCTGATTGATGAAAAGAGCCTTGAAAAGCTGGCAAATCGGCTTTATATGGCCGGTTTTCGAAAAGCCCTTATCCGCAACCCCGGCCATATTGCGCCCCTGAAGGAAATGGGCTATTCGGTTCATGGGGATTTTGCCCTGAACCTTGCCAATAGCCATAGCCTTGCCGCCTATTCCGATCAACTGGAGCAGGCCACCCTTTCCTTTGAGCTAACTCTTAAGGAACTTCGCAATATAAAGAAGCCCATTCCGGCAGGCATGATCATCTATGGGCGGCTGCCCCTGATGGAAACTGCCAACTGCATTCTTAAAAATATCGGCCCTTGCCAAAAGGGAAAAGGCGGCTGCATTACCGATCGCACCGGCCGAACCTTCCCTATTGCCTGCGGCTACCATTGCTCCAATACCCTTTTAAATGCCGCCCCGCTCTATCTTGCAGATCGCAGCCGCGAATGGCAGGGGGCAGAGGTAGCCTTCGGCAGAATGCTCTTTACCGATGAAAGTCCCCAAAAAATTCTTCAAATCATTGAAGAATATCGGAAGGGCAGAGGGGAGCCCCCTGCCGACCATACCAGAGGGCTTTATTATCGGGGAGTTTTGTAAGGCGAAGGAGCTTCGCCTTACAGTGAAATTGCACCTCACGGTGCAGTGAAATTTTTACTGTCGTAAAAGTGAAATTGCACCTCACGGTGCAGTGAAATTGCCCGCTGAAAAGCGGGCAGTTAATGTAAAAACTCGGCCTTTGGGCCGAGTTTTCTTATTTTTAATTTCATCAATCCAAGACGCTCCAAAATGGATGCAGGTTTCGATTTCTCCGACCAAAGGCGTATGTCGATACGGCGATGAGCGGAAAATCGGAAGATGCGCCGTTTTCGCTTTATCTTTAAGACGCTCCAAAATGGATGCAGGTTTCGATTTCTCCGACCGAAGGCGTATGTCGATACGCCGAAGGTGAAAAGGAAAGAAGGGCGCCGTTTTCGCTTTTGTCTTTAAGACGCTCCAAAATGGATGCAGGTTTCGATTTCTCCGACCGAAGGCGTATGTCGATACGGCGATGGGCGGAAAATCGGAAGATGCGCCATTTTCGAGCGTCTTACCCGAGGAGATCGGCAAGGGCGATACATACCGGCATTGTGATAATGGACAATACACTTGTCAGCCCGCAAACTTTAGAGGCCACTCCGGTATCGCGCCCGTATTTTGCGGAAAACATAACGGTATTATTAGCGGTGGGAGCAGAAAAGAGCACAGCCGCGGTTACCAGCAGGGTACCGCGCACCCCGCAGAGCCAAAGAATGCCGATTCCCGCAAGGGGCAAAATCAAAAGTTTCAATGCGGCAACCCCATAGTTTTCTTTCTTATAAAACATTCCCAAAAGGTCGGTATTGGCAAGATAGGTGCCGAACATGATCATAGCCATCGGGGTATTCAAGCTGCCAACATAATCCAGCGGAGTGCCGATCAGGGCCGGAAGCTTCACCTTCAGCAAAAAGAGGGGCACACCGATCAAAATACCGATAGAACCGGGGTTGAGGATCAATTTTTTCAGTTGGAATTTTCCGCCGCTCTGATCCATCAGGCGAATGCCGAAGGTGAAGGCAAAAATATTAAAGACCGCCACCCCTGCAGAGGCATAAAAAACACCCAGATCCCCTGCAACCGCCTTGGCCAAAGGAAGCCCCATATAGCCCACATTCCCGAAAAGGGTTGCAAATTGGAAGATGGAACGATCCTGCCCCGCCTTTTTATATAGGGGCAAAACCAAAAGGGCCACCACCCCATGGAAAACAGCAAAAACAAGCAATGCACTCAAGAAAGAAAGGCCGCTCTCCCAATTAAATTCCACATTCAAAAAAGAATTGATGATCACCGCAGGGGTGATAATATAAAACAAAAGGTCGTTGCACCGCCGAGAGGTATCCTGCCCATAAAGCTTGGTTTTATCGCAGATATAGCCCAAAATCACCAATACCGCAAGGATCGCCACCTGCCCGAAGGCCGCCCACATATAGCTTAAAAATTCCATTTTCTTCACCTCGTTAAGAGTGATTATAATATTTTTAACAAATGATGTCAAATAATATCTTGAAATATAATAAAAAATCTTTTATAATATAAGAATAGTGGATGAGGAGGATGGATAGATGGCCAGAAATAAAATCAGCATTTCCATTGCAGGGAATGAATTTGTTGTAATGACCGAGGAGTCCAGAGAATATACTCTGGGCCTTGCCTCTAAATTAGATGAAAAGATCCGCACCCTTTTGCAGAGCAGCGGAAAGCTCAGCCTTTCCACCGCCGCAATTCTTTGCGCGCTGGATCTTTGCGATGAAAACGAAAAGAATAAAGCCTCCTGCGCTCGCCTGCGGGAGGAGATCCGCCGCTACCTTTATCAGCTGGAGCACGCCGGCACTTCGCCTGCCGCCGCCCAAGAGCTGCAAGGGCAGGTGGATCTTCTGAAGGAGCAGAATGAATTGCTCCGCGCCCAGCTTAAGCAATATGAGCTTGGGCAGGTGGGATTTGGCCAGTGAAGATCCTTTTAGCCTCAAATTCGCCGCGCAGAAAGCAGATTTTGGAGGAGGCGGGCCACCAAGTGGCGGTTTGCTCCCCTGATTTTGATGAAAGCGCTATTCAAGAAGAGGATCCTTGCCGGCTGGTGCAAAAATTAGCAGAGGGCAAGGGGCAAAGCATCTGCCCTGAAAAGGATACCCTTTTAGTGGCGGCCGATACCATTGTTTGCCTGAATGGCAAACTCCTCGGCAAGCCCCGAAGCAAAGAGGAAGCCAAGGCTGCCCTCTCTGCCCTCAGCGGGCGGGATCATTCGGTTTTCACCGGTGTTTATCTTTGCTATAACGAAAAAGAATCCCTCTTTTATGAGGAAACCAAGGTTTATTTCCGCCCCCTTTCAACAGAAGAAATTCTTGGCTATATTGCCACCGGCTCCCCCTTTGATAAGGCCGGCGCTTATGGCATTCAAGATAGTGATTTTACCGAGCGGATCGAAGGAAGCTATCGCAATGTGATGGGCTTTCCCGCCGAGCGGTTTGAAAAAGAAGTTCAATATATCATGCAATGAGGTGCACTATGAAAAAAATCAATCTATGGAGCAAACTGAAAAATCTTAAGTTTTTAAACTATACCGATATCGGCATCGATCTCGGCACTGCCAATACCATTGTTTACCGCAGCGGCAAGGGCATTATTTTAAGAGAGCCCAGTGTTGTGGCGATCGATACCATTGAGAATCGCGTTGTAGCAGTGGGGCAAGAGGCAAAGGATATGATCGGGCGTACTCCCGATAGCATTCGGGCAGTGCGGCCTTTGAAAGAGGGCGTTATCGCCGATTTTGAAAGCGGCGCCGCCATGCTTCGCTTTTTCTTGAAAAAGACGATGGGCAATACTGCTCTTTCCAAAAAGAGAATTCTCATCTGCATTCCCTTTGGGGTTACCGATGTGGAGCATCGGGCAGTGGAAAATGCCGCTTATGAAACCGGCGCCAAAGATGTGCGCATTATCGAAGAGCCTCTGGCAGCCGCCATCGGCGCGGGGCTTCCCGTTGGGGAGCCTACCGGCAGCATGGTAGTGGATATCGGCGGCGGCACTTCTGAGGTGGCTGTGATCTCCTTGGGCGGCATTGTATCCTCCCGCTCTGTGCGCGTGGCGGGCGATTCTTTTGATGCGGCGATTGTGGCTTATGTGAAAAAGCATTTCAATCTGTTGATCGGTGATCGCACTGCAGAAGAGATCAAATTCGAGATCGGCTCCGCTTACCCCTATACCGGCGAAGGTTCCATGAATGTGCGGGGAAGAGACCTTGTAACCGGTCTGCCCAAAAATATCGATGTCAGCGCCGCTCATGTTCGGGAAGCTCTTGCTGAAAATATTCAAATCGTGATCGATTCCATTAAGCAGACCTTGGAGGATACTCCCCCCGAACTTGCCGCCGATATTATCGACCATGGTATTACTCTGACCGGCGGCGGCGCTCTGCTGCGGGGCCTTGATGTTTTGATCAATAAAGAAACCGGCATGCCGGTTTATGTGGCCGAAAATCCGCTGGATTGCGTGGCACTCGGTACCGGCAAGAGCCTTGAAAACCATGCCATCTGGGCCTCTCTTGCTCGATAAGCCATGAAGGCATTTTTGAAAACAAAATCTTTTATAGCGGCATGCATTGTGGCGGTGCTCCTTCTGGGCATGATGATTCTGGATACCGCCTCCAACGGGCATCTTACCTTCTTTGAAAACCTTTCCGGCACTTTGATCACTCCGGTGCAGAATTTTTGCACCACTGTGATCCGCTATGGGGGCAATTTTATCCGCGCCTATACCGATTATGAGGAGCTGGAGAAGGAAAATAAGAAGCTTAAAAATGAGCTTGCAAGTATCGGCCAGCTTCTTCGGGATGCAGAGCAGTATGCCAACGAAAATCAGGAGCTTAAAGCCATGCTCGGCATTGCGGAAGAGCATCGCGATTTTGATTTTGCGGCCTGCTTGGTAGTGGGAAGCGATCAAAACGGCTATTCCCATACCCTTACCCTGAATAAGGGCTCTGCCGATGGCCTTGCGGAGCGGGATCTTGTGATCACCGCCGATGGAGTGGTCGGCTTTATCAGCGAGCTTGGGCTTTCCTGGAGCAAGGTAACCACCATTCTGGATTCTTCTTGCGAGATCGGCGCCTTGGTAACCCGCACCCAAGAAGTGGGGGTTTTGGAATGGGATTATGCCCTCTCCGAGCAGGGGCTCATGAAGATGGCTTATCTTAATACCGATGTTGTGCTCCAAAGCGGCGACGCAGTGGAGACCAGCGGAGTAGGCGGCATCTTCCCCAAGGGAATCCTTTTGGGGCGGGTGAAGGAGCTCAAAACCGAAAGCCATGGCATCTCTCAATATGCGGTATTGGAGCCTGCGGTGCAGGTGGAAGAGATCGGCATGGTCTTTGTGATCACCAATTTTGAAAGCGAGAACTAATGTTTAGTAAACCGCGCAGTTATCGAAAAATCATTGAATATACCATTCTATCGCTGGTATGCTTTCTTTTGCAGAGTGTGCCGGCTTTTGGCGTGCGCTTTTTAGGGTGCGCGCCTTCTCTTTTGCTGCTGCTCACCATTGGAGTGGCCTTTTTCGAGAGCACGGATTTTTCCCTTTGGTTCGGCCTTGGAATGGGGCTGCTTTCCCAGATGGTAACCTCTTCTTTTGTTGGATTGGATGGGATTCTTTTTATGTTTATCGGCTATTTTACCGCCGCTTCCCTTACCCTTTTTCTTCAAAGAAAGTTCATCGCCTTTATCGGAGTGAGCCTGATTGCGCTTTTGCTGCAGCAGGGAATTGATTATCTTTTTCATCTGCTCCTTTGGGAGAGCGTGCCCCTTGGAATGGCGCTGGTTCAGCAAATTCTCCCCACCTTTTTCTTCTCCGGCCTCTTTGCCTTCCCCCTCTATGGGATCCTTTGGCATTTCGATCGGAAATTCCGCAGGCAGGAGGATGAATTGTTATGACACTTAAGAATAGCAAATTGCGGTATCTGATCATTGTGGCAGTGGTCATGCTGGTTTTTATCGCTTATCTTTTTACTCTGATCCGCTTGCAACTGGTTCATGGCGATTACTATAAAGAGCAATCGAACCAAAAAATCTATTCCACCGAAACCATCACCGCCTCCCGCGGCAGTATTTATGATTGCAACGGAGTGAGCCTTGTTACCAATACTACCGGTTATTGCATTCGCTTCACCCGCGCACTGATGCCCAAGGAAGAGCAAAATGATATTATTCTTGCGCTGATCACCTTGATGGAAGAGCATAAGCATGCCTACCATGACCATCTCCCCCTGACCAAGGCCGCGCCTTATATTTATACAATGCAGGATAAAAAGGACGCTGATCTTACCCGCCTTTGGAAGACCCTTAAAATGGAAGGCACCCCCACTGCCAAGGAATGCTTCGACGCTTTGGTAGAGGAATATGATCTGCAAAAATATACCACCGATCAGCAAAGAAAGATCGCAGGGGTGCGCTATGAGATGGAGATCAGCTCCTTCTCGCTTTCCACTCCTTATGAGTTTGCCGAAAATGTGGATGTGGACATTGTGGCCACCATCAAGCAGCTTTCCGATCTCTATAAAGGGGTTGATATTGATACCCAACCCATTCGCTATTATACCGATCCTTCCATTGCGCCCCATCTTTTAGGATATGTGGATAAAATCTTTGCCGAAGAATATGAAGAGCTCAAAGCCAAGGGCTATAAGATGAACGATACGGTTGGCAAAAGCGGCATCGAAAAAGCCATGGAAGAGGCCCTGAAAGGAAAGGACGGAACCCGCGTTATCGAGCGGGATTCCACCGGCAAGGTGCTGAATGTTACTGTATTGGAGGAGGCCCAGAGCGGCAGCAATGTGGTGCTGACGATTGATAGCAAGCTCCAAAAGGTGGCGCAGGAATCCCTAAAAGAATGCATTGAAACCATCGCCCGCAGAGCCCATGAACCGGGGCGGGATGGGGAAGATGCCAATGCGGGGGCGGCTGTGGTTTTAGATGTTAACAGCGGGGCGATCCTCGCCAGCGCCACCTACCCCACCTATACCCAAGATGAATATGAAAATAACTATACCGAGCTTGCCACCGATAAAGAGCTTCCCCTCTTCAATCGTGCCTTCCTCGGCACCTATGCCCCCGGCTCCACCTTTAAGATGGCTACCGGCATTGCCGCCTTGGAAGAAGGCAAGGTTGGCACTTATGAAACCATCAACGATTTGGGCCGCTATGTGAAATACCAAGGCTATAGCCCCCGCTGCTGGATCTATTCCCAATACGGGCGGGGCCACGGCCCTCAAACCATTGTTGATGCGCTGAAAAATTCCTGCAACTATTATTTCTATGAATCTGCCGATCGGCTTGGAATCGAGGCTTTGAACCGCTACTGCGTAAAGCTGGGGCTCGGCATCAAAACCGGAGTGGAGATCAGCGAAGCCAGCGGCATTTTGGCAGGGCCGGAATACCGCAAATCGATTGATGAGGCCTGGTACCCCGGTGATACCCTCCAGGCAGCCATCGGCCAATCGGATAATCTTTTTACCCCCTTGCAGCTTGCCAACTATGTGGCAACCATTGTTAACGGCGGAAGCCGCTATACCACTCATTTGGTTAAAGGCGTTTATGATACTTCCAGCGGCGTTTGCCTGCAGGAAGAGAAGGTCAAGGTGGCCGATAATCTTCATATGAAGGAAGAAAACTTTAATGCCATTATCAAGGGCATGATCGCCTGCGCCCAAAAGGGTACTGCCGCCGGTGTTTTCGGCTCCTCTTATGCCATCTCTGCCGGCGCCAAAACCGGCACCGCTTCGGTGGCCAAGGGCTCGGCCAATGGCGTATTCGTTGCCTTTGCGCCGGCAGAAAATCCCCAGATCGCGGTGAGCGTTATTGTGGAGCATGGCGCCCATGGTAACTATACCGGCTCGGTGGCAAGAGATATCTTTGATGCTTATTTTGCAGAGGTAAAGGTAGGCGATACCCTTACCGAAGAAAATATTTTGCTCCCCTGAAAGTAGGGCTGCAACCCCTTGATTTCAAGCTCATTTTATCGTAATATTTATTCAATAATGACCTATAAGGGAGAAAAGATGACATGATCAAACAGATTTTATTTGATTGCGGCGGAGTATTTGTTGATGTGCGCTATCGGGAACTTTTTGAAGAGATCACCGGTGATCCTGAATTTGCCGCCGATATTATGAAGCGGTTTTGGGCAGAGGGTTCCCCTTGGCATCTCTATGATCGCGGCGATTTTAAAAAGAGCGAGATCAGCGCCCAAATGCAAAAATTTCTGCCGGATATCCCCGCAAAGGTTTTTGATGAATTTTTAGAGAAATGGCCCTATGCTCTGCCCCTCTTTCCTGAAATGGCCGATATTGTGGATCGCCTTCATGAGGCAGGCTATAAATGCTATCTGCTCTCTAATTTTTCGGAGCAATTTGATGATTTTGCACCCTCTTGCCCGCCCCTTGAAAAGATGGATGGCCTTGCTATCTCCTCTAAAATCGGCATGATCAAGCCTTATGCCGATATCTTTATGGAGGCGGCAAGAAGATTTGATTTTAAGCCGGAGGAAACTCTTTTTGTGGATGATACTTTGGTGAATATCGAAGGCGCCCAAAAATGCGGCTATCAAACCCACCATTTTTCCACTCCTCAGAATTTCTTCGCCTTTTTGGATAAGGAAGGAATTCTTCCTATTAAATAAAGAACTGTTTTTCCCGCCTATCGCTGCTTCGATAGGCGGATTTTTTTATTTTTTTGAAAAAAGTATTGACTTTAGCGCTTTTATGTGTTAAAGTCTTAAATACAAAAAGGGATAAAGTCCCGCTGAAAAGTTTATTCAGTTAAAAAAGGAGAGATTTAAAAATGAAATTGAAAAGAATTATCGCCGCTTTGCTGGCGATCATGATGATGGCCACCGCCATGCTGACCCTTAATTCCTGCGGCGAACCTGCAGGCGATGGCAAATATACCATCGGCATCTGCCAGTTGGTTACCCATGATGCGCTGGATGCCGCTACCAAAGGCTTTAAAGATGCAGTGATCGCAGGCCTTGGGGAAGAGAATGTTACCTTTGAAGAGGGCAATGGTGCAGGGGAAAATAACACCTGCGTTACCATTGTAAACGATTTTGTTTCCAAAGATGTGGATCTGATCATGGCGAATGCCACCGGCGCTCTGCAGGCGGCTGCCAATGCTACCCTCGATATTCCCATTTTGGGCACCTCTATCACCGAGTATGGCGTTGCTTTGGAACTGAATGATTTCAAGGGCACTGTAGGCGGCAATATTTCCGGCACTTCCGACCTTGCTCCTCTGGAAGATCAGGCCCAGATGATCATCGATCTAGTGCCCGCCGCCAAGACTGTTGGTCTGCTCTATTGCTCCGCTGAACCCAACTCTGCTTATCAGGTTAAGGTTGTGAAAGAATATCTGGAAGGCAAGGGCCTGAAGGTTGCTGATTATTCCTTCTCCGCCTCCAGCGATGTGGCCACTGTTGCCGCCGCTGCTGCCGAGAAGTGCGATGCGATCTATATCCCCACCGATAATACTGCCGCTTCCTGCACCGAGACCATCAACAATGTGGTTCTTCCCACCAAAACCCCCATCATTGCAGGGGAAGCCGGAATCTGCGGCGGCTGCGGAATCGCAACCCTTTCTATCGACTACTATAGCATCGGCAAGAAGACCGGTGAGATGGCTGTTGAGATCCTCAAAGATGGTAAAGATATTTCCGAGATGCCCATCGCCTATGATGAAGCACCTGTGAAGAAATATAATGCCGATATCTGCAAAGAGCTGGGGATCACTCCTCCCGAAGGCTATACCGCCCTCGACTAAAATGCTTGCATTTTAGGAAAACATCTACTATAATAAATATGCCGCCGCTTTTGCGACGGCATATTTATAGTTCAAAGGGAGATTAAGATGAACTTTTTAGAAACGCTTATGCAATATGGCAACACCCTCCCCGGCGCTGCCGCTCAAGGCCTGATCTGGGGTATCATGGCAGTAGGGGTATATATCACCTTTAAGATTCTGGATCTTGCGGATCTTACCGTTGATGGCTCTATGGTTACCGGTATGGCAGTTTGCGCCATGCTGATGGCAGCGGGCTGGAATGTATGGCCGGCGATGCTGATCGCTGTTATTGCAGGAATGGCCTGCGGCCTTATTACCGGCCTATTCCATACCCTGATGGGGATCCCCGCTATTTTGGCAGGAATTCTTACCCAGCTGATCCTTTGGTCGGTCAACTTAAAGATCATGGGCAAAGCCAATCAGGCATTGCCTGCAAGAAGCTTCAAGGTACTGATCAGCCAGCTGGAAAAATACCATGCTTTGGTGGTTTTGGCCCTCTTCTGCGTGGTTCTGGTTGTGGTGCTCTATTGGTTCTTCGGCACCAAATTCGGCTCTGCTATGCGCGCCACCGGCTGCAATGAAAAGATGGCCCGCGCCCAAGGCATCAATACCAATTTTCATAAGGTGATCGGCCTCACCCTCTCCAATGGTGTGGTTGCTCTTTCCGGTGCGCTGATGGCGCAATATTCCGGCAAGGCCGATATCAATGATGGCCGCGGCGCCATTGTAATCGGTTTGGCAGCGGTCATCATCGGCGAAGTGCTGATCAGCAAGCTGCCCAAGAATTTTATTGTACGGCTCAGCGGTGTAATTGTGGGCGGTATTGTTTACTATATCGTATACCAGACTGTTGTATTCCTGGGGCTGGATACCGATCTTCTGAAGATGCTTTCTGCTTTGGTAGTGGCAATCTTCTTGGCGGTGCCCTACCTTAAAAAGACCTATTTTTCAGGTCATAAAGTAAAGGAGGGCAAAAAGAATGCTTGAACTTAAAAATATTACCAAGATCTTCAATGCCGATACTGTAAATGAAAAGGTAGCGCTGGATGATCTTTCTCTTACCTTAAAGGATGGCGATTTCGTTACCGTGATCGGCGGCAACGGCGCCGGTAAATCCACCATGCTCAATGCCATTGCAGGCACCTTCCCCATCGATGAAGGCCATGTGATCATCGATGGAACCGATATCACCCGCCTGCCTGAGCATAAGCGCGCCAAATTCATCGGCCGCGTTTTCCAAGATCCCATGACCGGAACTGCCGGTGATATGTGGATCGAAGAAAATATGTCGCTGGCCTTAAACCGCGGAAAGGTGCGCGGTTTTGGTTGGGCCATTCAAGAGTCCGAGCGCAAGGAATTCAAAAAAATGCTCGCCCGCTTGGATCTTGGATTGGAGGAGCGGCTCTCCACTAAAGTAGGGCTTCTTTCCGGCGGTCAGCGCCAAGCCATTACCCTTTTGATGGCTACCATGAATAGCCCGAAGCTCCTTCTTTTAGATGAGCATACCGCGGCATTGGATCCCAAGACTGCCGCCATGGTGCTCTCTATCACCCGCGAGCTGGTGGCCGAGCATAAGCTCACCACTCTGATGATCACCCATAATATGCAAGATGCCATCGATAACGGCAACCGCCTCATCATGATGCAGGCCGGCAAGATCATTTTGGATATCAGCGGCGAGGAGAAAAAGAATCTCACTGTAGATTCCCTTTTGGAAGCCTTCCGCAAAACCAGCGGCTCCGCCTTTGCCAGCGATCGGGCATTGCTTAGTTAAGAATTTATGCGCAGAGCAAACGCCGAGTGTTGATAAGGCAGTTTTTCTTTAAAAACCGATCTTTTGGCGCAATAATACGTCAAAAACCACCGATATGCGACAGCATATTCGGTGGTTTTTTTCTTTTCTTGCATCCAAAATTTCGGCTTTTAAAGTGCTTCGCAGTTTCGTAGGAAAGCAAAATTCTTTGTGTTGAAGCCAAAAATGCAGCAAGGCTGACGCCTTGCGAGGCTTTTGGCGATTAGACAGAGGATTTTGCTCCGAGAAACAAATACTTC
>JAZPYP010000015.1:0-17358 GCA_045544255.1 Eubacteriales bacterium
TCAACAAAATCGCCGATATATTTATTGCCGCTTTTCCAGATATAAGTGCCTTTTCCGGTGCGCACACCATTCAGAAAATCGCCCTCATAAACATCGCCGCCGGCCCAGATAAATTTACCATGACCATGGCGCTTACCATTCGAAAAGTCGCCTTCATAGACATTGCCGTTGGTCCAGATATATTTCCCTTTTCCTTCAAGTTTTCCGGCCAGAAAATCGCCCAGATATTTATTACCGTTGGCCCAGGTATAGCTGCCTTTTCCGGTGCGTTTATCTTCTAAAAATGCGCCCTCGTAAACATCGCCGCCGGCCCAGGTAAATCTTCCCTTCCCATGGCGCTTGCCGGCCAGAAAATATCCTTCATAAACATCGCCCTTGGCCCAAGTGAATTTGCCATAGCCATGGCGCAGATTCTCAAGATAATCCCCCTCAAAGTTATCGCCGTTGGCCCAGATGAATTTCCCCTTACCGGTTTGCTTTCCTTCAACGAAATCGCCGATATATTTATTGCCGTTGGGCCAAGTATAGGTGCCTTTTCCGGTGCGTTTGCCATCGGTAAATTCCCCATCATAGATATCGCCGCCGGCCCAAATATATTTTCCAACCCCGTCGCGCTGGCCATTAAACATTTCGCCTTCATAGGTATCGCCGTTTTTAAAGCTTACCTTTTCGACTTTGCGATCTCTTTTCGGTGCAGGCGCAGCCGCAACCGACGCAGGAACGACCGGTGCTTTAGCAGGAAGGCCAAGAATCGCCTTGATGCGATTTACAAGATCCTCAAAGGCCTTGGATTTTTTCTCATAGGCCTCAATTCTTTGGCTTCTGGAAAGCAGAAAATCAAACTCATCGTTGAGCAGGCACTTTTCAATCACAAAGGGAAGAATGATCTTCTCATTTTTAAAGGCATTCTCCACCTCTGCCAAAACCCATACCGATTCTTGAGATTTTTCGGAAAGCAGCAATAAAAAAACCTTGCAGTTTTTAATGGCCACCGGAATCTCGCGGGTATAATTGGAGCCGCCGGGAATGGAAGCCGGCGCCATCCAAGTAGAAATCCCGTTCTTGGTCAATACATCGTTAACAACATATGCTTCGCCTTGCTCTTTAGAGCTATAGCTGATAAAAACATCCATTTTTATGCCCCCAAAAAAATTCCTATTTACTAATTTTTTATTTTATCACACCAAATATAAAATAGCAAGTATAAAGCCCGAAGAAATCTTCGGGCTTATTCTTTAATCCAGCTTAATTTTCGGTAGTTTCCAATGAAATTTTGCCGCAAGAAGACGCATTACCACAATAAATACAATCACCGCAAAGGTTGCGATCACCTTCTGCCCCCAGATAACGCTGATCAGATAATAGAATACACAACCGACAATCGATACCACTGCATAAATATGCCTTGTCAACACATAAGGCTTTTCATTGACCAGAACATCGCGGAGAATCCCGCCGCCCACACCGGTGATCACCCCAAGGGTAATGGCAAGGAGCGAATTCTTTTCAGCAGAGGCCATGCAAGAGATCTCCACACCGTTGATCGAAAAAGCCGCCAATCCCAGCGCATCAAAGAAGATATTGATCATCTCGGTTTTTCCGCGAAACTCTTCGAATTTCCTTCGATAGAGATAGGCAATAAGAAAAACCATAACCGAAGTTAGGATCGCCACCAGCAGGATCAAGGGGCTGGAAAAGATCTTCGGGGGAATATTCCCGAGAAAAACATCTCGGATCATGCCGCCGCCCACAGCAGTGATGCAACCAACGGTGATCACCCCAAAAAGATCCAAGCTACACCCAATGGCAACAAGGGAGCCGGATGCGGCAAAAGAAACAGTGCCGATCCATTCCATAATCGTTATTATAATATCACTTATCATAAACTCACCGCCTTGAATGTATTGATGCTTGTGTTAAACTAGGGACAAATCTACATCTCGGCTCCCTCTGATGAGGGAGCTGTCAGCGAAGCTGACTGAGGGAGAGAATTTTTAACAGTCAAGTCTATATATTCACATACACCGCTAAAATTTCGGTCAATATCCAAATTACAAATCCTTAAAATTGTTAAATTCATACCCTCTAACTCTTTCGTTCTAACTTTGTCTTTTTCTATTTGCTCTGGGGTATAATGACCGCCACCGTCAAGTTCAACAACAAGTCTTGCTTTTGCACAATAGAAATCTGCTATATAATTCCCAATAGCTTTTTGTCTTTGAAACCTTACAGGGTAATATCTTAAAAACTCATACCAAAGTTTTCGTTCCCAAGGTGTCATGTTTTTTCTTAAAGTTTTTGCAAGAGGGATATTTGCTTTATTATACTCTTTCATTCTCTCTCCCTCCGTCAAAACTAAAGTTTTGCCACCTCCCTCGTCAGAGGGAGGCTAAGGCTACAACTTGTGGCAGTCATTTCCACAAGTTGAATTTTCCGCATAACAACAAGCTTTTTCTTTTTTTAATATAACATTTTTTATTGTAATTTTCAAGTTATATATGCAAATAGAGTTATCCCAAAACCACGAGATAACTCTATTTTTGATGGTATTACAAAAATCATACCGACACACCCAAAATCATACCAAAGAAAATGCAGTTAAAAACTTTGTTTTTAAGCAGTAAATATGCCGAAAGTATGACGGCTATTCCTGCCTTGCCTAACAATTGATAGTTTAGAATTTATTTTCTTAATCGCTCTATGTGCTTGTTGAAGTATTTAATATATGCATCAAATTTGATGTTTTGAGCTCAATGGCACGAATGAAATGTGTCTAAAAGCCGAGATATTTAAGTTTTATTTAAGAGTTTCGACTGTCTGTATTGTTCGGCTTCGGGAATATCCACCCATTCAACAGTCTTATCAAAATTCTTTCTAACTTCTGATTTGATTTCCTCCAAAGAGACAGCAAAGAATTCTCTACGCGTGTTTATTTTATTTAATTTCTTAGATTCGAAAGCATTATGTAAGGCGGTTTCTAATCCAGGTGCATCTTCTGTAAAAATCATTGCATGAATGTCAAAATTAAAGGGAACCGAAGCATCGCTCAATTCGTCCACACGTTCTTGAGGATCAAGCCTTCTTGTCATACCAATTTTGTAGACATTTTCACCAAACGCTCCTATATTACTTATGATATATACATATCCCGCTTTGCGATTTGCCTCTCTGTAATCAACATCTTCAATAGCTTTTGCGGCATCACTAATTTGACTCTCTAATTGAGCTTTCTTTTCTATCAATTCTGCAGTTTCACCATTCTTTTCAATCTGTGCCAAAACTGTTTTTAAAGCATTTTCATAATGGGTCTGCTCTTTTTTAAGGCGTTTTCTTTCTTCTTCGATTTCTTTAAGCACCTTTGCCTCTTCTCGCTCTTGTGCTCTTAATTCTTTCTGACGTTCCTTTTCTTCTTGTTTCTTTTGCTGGTAATCCAAAGCAAGCTTTACTTCTTCAATTTTTAAATGTACATATCCAGGTGAAATACCTATTGCCATAGTTTTTCCCAATTTAGATATTTGCTCGCTGATTTTTTCTATTCTTTCAATTGAACGATCTAAATTCGAAACCTTAACATTGGCAACAATATCATCACACTCTACATTGAATGCACGCAACAGTAACTTCTTATAATTATTTACCATTGTGCGTCCTTGAGCAGCACTTCCATTTACCTGCCAATTTGTGTTACCAAAAGCGGCGTTATCGTTCTTAATACATTGTTTTTGCTTATCCCTTAATTTATTCAACTCTTCTTTGTATAAATCGGAATTTGCAAACTCAAAAGTAGGTTTGTACAAGCCATAATCCAATGCATTAATGTCAACTTCAAAAACAGCAAGCTGCTTGCGTTTTTCTAATATTTCTTGGTCAAGTTTGCTGACTTGCGTGTTCAAGGCACCAATTTTTTCATTGTTGTTATTTATAGTCTTATCCAAACCTGCAATTGTCGATTTTAGGTTAGATATTTGCTGATTAAGATTTTCAATATCTCTTTGTTCCGGCAAGAGTAAACCCGTTAGTCTTTCTATTTCAGCTTGTAATGCTTTTTCTTTCTTAGATGGTCCAAACAATCCCATTTTTCAAATCTCCTTAATACTCATTAGCCATCAATACTGTTAATATTTGATGGTGTTTTTTTGTTTTTGCACAATTTAACGATACCTTTTATCGGCAAAACAAAAAATAGCCAAATAATCCCGTACATCATCCAAAAACACGCTAATATCATATACCACATAAGATTCATCATCCCATATACACACAGCATAATTAATCCGGTGGTTCCTTTCATACTATAACCAATACCGAAACGCCATTTCCCCATTTTTAATAGTGTTTTGTGAAACCCCATATGTACACCCATAATAATTTTCCTCCTCATAATAAAAAAGTGCGTAGCCGAAGCCACGCACCGAAAAATGCTCGACTTCGATTTGCTACCACACAAAACTCCACACTCCACACAGAAATGCGAAATAAGAAGTCAGCACTTTTACCGAAGTAAAATGCCCACTTCTGTGTGGAAAATACATTTAGAGTTTTATGTGGTGATTTTAGTTTAACACACTTTTAGAGTTTTTACAACAATTTATAAAAATTATTTTTGCTCTATTGTAGCACAAGCATAGCACAGTTACTTCCATTCCGCAAGATAAATAAAAGAACCGCTGCAAGCGGTTCTTTTGGTTTTTATATATTGGCTTTTTCGAGTTTCTCTTGCTCTTGAAATTTCTTTCGCGCCAGAGCATTGGCTTCTCTTGATTCCTTCTTAAGTGCAAAGGCGGCAAGGGTGAAATGAGCGGCGGCGGTAACGATCCAAGAGATTGGATAAGAGATATAAAGAATCATCAAGGTTGGAATTTTGGGGAATACAAAGAGGATCCAGGTAATGCGGAAGGCTACTGAGCCCAAAAGTGCAGTAACCATCGAGGTGGTGGAGCGCCCGATTCCGCGCATTACACCGCTTCCAACTTCCATCAGGCCGCAGATAAAATAGAGGGAGGTGCTGAAATAGAATTTTTGAAGCCCTGCCTTTACCGCTTCAAGATTATCGGGGACATAAAGCTTCAAAAGGGTGGGGCCAAGCGCCAAAACAATGGCGCTGAGCAGAATGCCTGTGATAGCAACGCAGGCCATGCAAAGAAGAATGCATTTCTTCATTCTTCTATATTTATGCGCACCCTTATGTTGGCCCACAAAGGTAACCGCCGCTTGATAAAAGGCAACCATCGGTTGGTAAACATATCCTTCAACATTGGCTGCCGCCGCATTTCCTGCAACCACTGCAGTTCCCAAGGAGTTGATGGAGCTCTGGATCAAAACATGAGATACCGAGAAGATCACGCCTTGCAATCCTGCGGGGATACCGATCTGCAAGATTCTTTTGAATTTATTTCCATCAAAGCCGATCTTTTTGAGTTTGATTTGGTAAGGAGCATCGGTGCGCATCATGTAAATGAGAAGGGCGATCGCGACCACCCAGAAGGAAGCGGCGGTTGCAATTCCAACGCCGAGGGCGCCCATTTTGAATACCAAAACCATGATCAGGTTTAAGCCAACGTTGACCACTCCCGAGAGTGTCAGATAAATCATCGGCCGCATACTCTCGCCCGCGGCGCGAAGGATCGAGGCTAAAAAGTTATATAGCATCTTGCCGGGCATTCCGAAGAAATAGGCGATCATATAGGGAATCGCTTGCTTTAAAACGGCTTCATCGGTGCCCATCAGGCGCAAAAGCGGCTCCGCAAAAATAAAGCCGATCAGCATCACCATAACGCTTGCGATCAGGGAGATGGCAACTGAGGTGTGCACTGTTTTTTCAACACCCTTATGATTTTTTGCTCCGATATCTTGAGCGGTTAAAACGCCGGCGCCCAAGCTTAAATTCACAAAGAGAAGGGTCAATAGATTGATCAGAGAGCCGCAGGAGCCCACTGCTCCAAGCGCCGCTTCGCAGGCTTCGGGGGTATCACCGCCCCACCGACCAACAACGATGGTATCGGCGGTGTTGAATAAAAGCTGTAAAATTCCGGTGATCATCAAAGGAATAGAAAATTTGATGATCAAGGGCAGCAGGGGTCCTTCGGTAAAATTTTTTATTTTTTTCTTACTGTTCAGCACGTTTTTTACCTCATCGATGACAGGATTCATGATTTGGTTTTATTTTATCACTGTATAGGCAAGAATGAAATGTTCATTTCATATTTAAACTTGTGCTAAAGATAGATATTAAAAGAAAAGCCGGATGGCAGCGGAGTTGATGGGGGCAGGGAAAGAAACAGTTTAACAAAGGCGGAGAAAGAACGCTCCCCTCAGTTTCCCACATTCTCTATCAGCGCTTTTTCCATGTAAGCAAATATCTGTAGTGAAGTCCGTATCTCATTTTGTATCCCTGCAACTTATTCTTAGAGATTTTCCGAATCTCATCCATTGTCGGTAAATCATACGATACTTCAATATTCAACTCTTCTGATGTTCTGTTTTTCTTTAAAAAAGATATTATTGCCGATGGGACAACTCTTGCACATTCTACAATCCAATCAAGCATATTTGACGGCTTTGCAAGCCCTACAATGATCAGAATGCCGTTACTATTTAAAAGCGCTTTTGCTTTATCAATTGCATCGCTCATATTCATATGATGAATGGACGCTACGAAAATAACAGCATCAAATTTCCGACTTGGTTCAAAACTTTCAAATGTTGTTTGAATGAAACCAACGTTTTTGTAATTGTTTTGAGTAGTTGCATTTTTTATTGATAGATTAGACGGATCAATTCCTACAACAACGTTGCTGTCATTTCTTAAATATATGGATAAATATCCGTTTCCGCATCCAACGTCAAGAATATTTCTTCTGTTACCGATAGTTTTTTTGATCCATTTATTATAAGCAAGATTGTGGTTCCAAATTGATTTATTATTCATTCAAGCTTCACCGTTTATTTTCTTCTCAATTGTAACACAAGACGAAGTCAGCATTCTTCTTATTCTTCCGCAAAGGTTACGCAAGGATTTGAATGTTTCCTCATCAATGATTTTCGCTTCAAACATCAGTTTAAGCCAACCTTCTGTTTCAACACATTCCTTACGGGCGATCTTAAATTTTGAGAGCATATCGGCAAGGCTTTGAGGGTATTGTGCTTCGGTAATGTTTGCAAAAACACTGGAGGAAGATTTGCAGATTTGAAAAATAATATTGGAATGACTTCCACGGGGCAGCGTTTTACAAAGTTTTTCTACTTTGACTGCAAGTTCCTCGGAATATTTCATTAAAAGGTTCTCGCTCATAATTACCTCCAATCAACGCGAAGCGTTGCATGTAATCCGCCGCAGGCGGTATGGAATCATCACGAAGTGATGTATGGAATCAATGCGTAAGCATTGTATGTAATCAAACCCGAAGATAGGGAGAATACAGCCTGACGGCTGATGCCATGCGCCCTGAAGGGCAATTACATACAATTCGCTTTGCGAATTGATTACATACCAAACCCTTCGGGTTTGAATAAAAAATCCTCGTTCTTTGGAACGAGGATTTTTTGGCGGAGAAAGAGGGATTTGAACCCTCGCGGCGGTTGCCCACCCTACGCCCTTAGCAGGGGCGCCCCTTCGGCCTCTTGGGTATTTCTCCGTATGGGCTGAAGTTATCATTTAATTTTGCTATTTGATTATATATGAAGCCTTCTCAATTGTCAAGGAGAATTTTCAATCTTTCCGAATTCTTTTCCAAACAGAGGGCATTTTCCCTATGGTCCGGCAGGAAAAATGAATGAATAAAAGAAAGGAAAAATGCAAGAAAAGATGAATAATATGCATCAAATGGTGAATAAAAATTGTTTGATTTTGTTAAAAGTGGCATAAAATCAACAAAAAGAATGCAAAAATATTAAAATTATTAGTCAAAAATGAGAAAAAATAAAAAGGTAAATCTTCCTATTGCTTTATATAAAAGGGTGTGTTAGAATTTATTCATTGATTTTTGAATTTTATTCAATCGGAGGATTTTGAAAATGAAGAAAGAAAACATCAAAAAAGTTGTACTTGCTTATTCCGGCGGTCTGGATACCTCTATTATCATTCCCTGGCTGAAGGAAAATTATAATAACTGCGAGGTTATCGCAGTATCCGGTAATGTTGGTCAGGCCGATGAGCTGGAGGGTTTGGAAGAGAAGGCATTAAAGACCGGCGCTTCCAAACTTTATGTGGAGGATCTGACCAAAGAGTTTGTGGAAGATTTTGTATTCCCTGCAGTGAAAGCCGGCGCAATCTATGAGAATTACCTTTTGGGCACCTCTCTGGCCCGCCCCATCATCGCTAAGCGCTTGGCCGAGATCGCCATTGCCGAGGGCGCCGATGCCATCTGCCATGGCTGCACCGGTAAGGGCAACGATCAGGTGCGCTTTGAGCTGACCTTGAAGGCATTTGTGCCTGATATGCCCATTATCGCTCCTTGGCGGGAATGGGATATTAAATCCCGCGAGGAAGAGATCGCCTATGCAGAGGCCCATAACGTGCCCCTGAAGATCAATCGGGAAACCAACTATTCCAAAGATAAGAATATGTGGCACCTTTCCCATGAGGGCCTGGATCTTGAGGATCCTGCCAATGAGCCTCAATACAATAAGCCCGGCTTTTTGGAGATGGGCGTTTCCCCCGAGCAAGCCCCTGATGAACCCACCTATGTTACCATTCATTTTGAAAAGGGTATTCCTACCGCCATTGACGGCAAAGAGATGAACGGTGTGGACCTTATCTGGAAGCTCAATGAGCTGGGCGGTAAGAACGGCATCGGCCTTCTGGATATTGTGGAGAACCGCTTGGTTGGCATGAAGTGCCGCGGTGTTTATGAAACTCCGGGCGGAACCATTCTTTATAAGGCCCATGAGATTCTGGAAACCCTCTGCCTTGATAAGGCAACCTCTCATTATAAGGCCCTTGTTGCTCAAAAATTCGCCGAGATCATCTATGACGGCCAGTGGTTCACCCCGCTGACCAAGGCAATTATGGCTTTTGTGGACTCCACTCAAGAAACGGTTACCGGCGATGTAAAACTCAAGCTCTATAAGGGCAATATGATCCTCTCTTCTGTTACCTCTCCCTTCTCTCTCTATGATCCCGAAATCGCAACCTTTGATGAGGACGAGGTTTATGATCAGAAGGATTCCGCAGGCTTTATCAATCTCTTTGGTCTGCCTGTGAAGGTAAACGCTAAAATGCGCAAGAAAAACGGTTTGGAGTTATAAGAACTATGGAAAAAATGTGGGCAGGTCGCTTCGCTAAAGAACTGGATCGGGAAGCCGACGATTTCAATTCATCCATTCATTTTGACAGCCGCATGTTCCGGCAGGATATTGCAGGCTCGGTGGCTCATGCCTCCATGCTTGCAAAGCAGGGGATCCTCACCAAAGCAGAAGGGGAGCAGATCATCGAAGCTCTGGGCGAGATCCTCGGGGATCTTGAAAGCGGCGCTTTGGTCTTTGATCCCAATGCCGAGGATATCCATATGTTTATCGAATCGGTGCTGACGAAAAGAATCGGCGATCTTGGTAAAAAATTGCATACTGCCCGCAGCCGCAATGATCAGGTGGCGGTAGATATCCGCCTCTATCTGCGGGATGAAACCGAAGAGATCATCGGGCTTATTAAGGGGCTTTTGGCGGCTGTATTGGAGCAGGCCAAAGCCAATGCGGATGTGATCTGCCCCGGCTATACCCATCTGCAAAGAGCCCAACCCATCACCTTTGGCCATCATCTTTTGGCCTATTGCATGATGCTGATGCGCGATATCGGCCGCTTGGAGGATGCCAAGGGGCGGATGAACCAAAATCCTCTTGGCTCCTGCGCCCTTGCAGGCACCACCTATGCCACTGATCGGGCCGAAACCTCAAAGCTTCTGGAGTTTGATGGCTATACCATGAATAGCATCGACGGCGTTTCCGATCGGGATTTCTGCTTGGAGCTGATGAGCGCCTTTTCGGTATTGATGATGCATCTTTCCCGTTTTTCCGAAGAGATCATTCTTTGGTCTTCTTGGGAATTCAAATTTATTGAGCTGGACGATAGCTATACCACCGGTTCCAGCATCATGCCCCAAAAGAAAAACCCTGATATGGCGGAGCTTGTGCGGGGGAAGACCGGCCGCGTTTACGGCGATCTTCTTGCCCTGCTCACCACCTTGAAGGGGCTGCCTCTTGCTTATAATAAGGATATGCAGGAGGATAAAGAGGCGATCTTCGATAGTGTGGATACTGTTAAGAAATGCCTGAAGGTATTTGCCCCCATGGTTCGCACCATGAAGGCGATCCCCGAAAATATGTATCGGGCGGCAGGCAAAGGCTTTATTAATGCAACCGACCTTGCCGATTATCTGGTGAAGAAGGGGCTTCCCTTCCGCACCGCCTATAAAATTGTTGGGCAAACGGTTGCCAAAGCCATTGAAGAGGGCAAGGTTCTGGATGAGCTTCCTCTTGCCCTTTTGAAGGAATTTTCGCCCCTCTTTGAAGAGGATGTTTATGGAGAAATTTCCCTTGAGACCTGCGTTTCCAAGCGGATCAGCGCGGGAAGCACCGGCCCTTCTTCTGTGGCGGCCCAGATCCAATTTGTTGAGGACTATTTGAGATGAGCAAAAAGATATTTATTGATGGCAGCGCCGGCACCACCGGCCTGCGCATTCGGGAGCGGCTCTCCGGCCGAGAGGATATTGAACTTCTGATCTTGCCGGAAGAGCTCCGCAAGGATTCCGCTGCCCGCAAAAAAATGCTGAATGAAGCCGATATTGCCTTTCTTTGCCTGCCCGATGATGCGGCAAGGGAAGCGGTGGCGATGATCGAAAATCCCGATACGGTTGTTTTGGATACCTCAACCGCCCATCGCACCGATGCTGCTTGGTGCTATGGTTTTCCCGAAATCGGCTCGATTGGGTTTGAGAAGGTTCAGAATGCCAAGCGGGTGGCAGTGCCCGGTTGCCATGCCAGCGGCTTTATTGCGCTGGTGGCGCCCCTTATTGAGGCGGGAATTCTGCCAAAGGATGCGGAGCTTACCTGCCATTCCATCACCGGCTATAGCGGCGGCGGTAAAAAGATGATCGTTCAATACGAAAGCGGGGAGCGCAGCGAGCTGCTCGATGCTCCTCGGCAATATGCCCTTTCCCAGAGCCATAAGCATCTGCCGGAGATGCAGGCGATCTGCGGCCTTGAAAAGGCGCCGATCTTTTGCCCGATTGTGGCTGATTTCTATAGCGGCATGGCAGTAACCGTGCCTCTCTTTGCCTCCCAGCTTCAGAAGGGATATGGCATAGAGGATATAAAGGAGCTCTATCGCAAGGCCTATCAGGGCCCTATTGTAAATTGGAGCGAGGAGCCCGATGCCGATGGCTTGTATTCGGCGGTTGCTCTGGGCAACAGCGATAAAATGCAGATCTCGGTGCAGGGGAATGAAGAGCGCATTCTTCTTCTTGCCCGCTATAATAATCTGGGCAAAGGCGCCTCCGGCGCGGCCCTTGAATGCATGAATATCATCCTCGGCGAGGATATTGATAAAGGTTTGGAATAAGGAGAAATAATATGGAGTTTGTGAAAGGCGGAATAACCGCCCCTCATGGCTTTCTGGCAAGCGGTATCCATTGCGGAATTCGCAAAAATAAAACCAAGCGGGATCTGGCGCTGATCTTCAGCCGCACCCCCGCAAGGGCCGCCGCAGTTTATACCACTAATCTGGTGAAGGGCGCGCCCATTACTGTTACCAAAGAGCATCTTTCCAATGGCATGGCGCAAGCCATTATCTGCAATAGCGGCAATGCCAATACCTGCAATGCCAATGGTGTTGAGGTGGCAAAAGAGATGAGCAAATTGGTAGGGGAGGCGATGAAGGTTTCCCATCGGGATGTTCTGGTGGCCTCTACCGGAGTGATCGGTCAGCCGCTCAATTTAGAGCCTATCGAAAGCCATATGGATAAGCTGGTGCAAAATTTAAGCTCCACCGGCAGCCGCAAGGCGGCAGAAGCGATCATGACCACCGATACTAAGGTGAAAGAGATCGCTGTGGAGTTTACTGTGAACGGGAAGGTCTGCCGCCTGGGCGGTATTGCCAAGGGCAGCGGCATGATCCATCCCAATATGGCGACCATGCTGGTCTTTCTGACCACTGATTGCGCCATCAGCTCTGCCATGCTGCAAAAGGCTCTTTCCGCCGATGTGCAGAATACCTTTAATATGACCAGTGTGGATGGAGATACCTCCACCAACGATATGGTGATCGTCATGGCCAACGGTCGGGCAGGGAATCCCGAAATTACCCAAGAGGGCCACGCCTTCGAAACCTTTATGAAAGCCCTGAATACCGTTACCGTTCAGCTCTGCCGCTGGATCGCCGCCGATGGAGAAGGCGCAACCAAGCTGCTGGAATGCAAGGTGGAAGGCGCCAAGGATTTGGCAACCGCAAAGGTTACCGCCAAGAGCGTGATCTGCTCTTCGCTTACCAAAGCGGCCATGTTTGGCGCTGATGCTAATTGGGGCAGAATTCTCTGCGCCATCGGGTATAGCGGCGCTGATGTAGATGTTAGCAAGGTGGATGTGAAATTCAGATCCGAAAAGGGCGAAATCCTTGTTTGCGAAAACGGTGCAGGGGTGGATTTTTCCGAGGAACTTGCCAAAAAGATCCTTTTAGAGGATGAAATTGATATTTTGATCGATCTTCATAGCGGCGAAGAAAAAGCAACCGCTTGGGGCTGCGATCTTACTTATGACTACGTTAAAATTAACGGAGATTACAGAACTTAAAAGACTGTCAAAAAAGGCGCAGACCGCAGAGCTTTCCGCTGAAATGACCGCGTATTGCATAAAGCTTCGGGCCATTTCAGCGAAACTTGCACTCTTTTTGGGCAGTCTTTGATCGTTTTTTAATTTAGTTATTATTTGATTTTTTGGAGGAATAATTCAAAAATGGCTTTATCCATATCCAATGCCCAGCGGGCAGAAGTGCTGACGCAAGCGCTTCCTTATATCAAAAAATATAACGGCAAGATCGTTGTGATCAAATATGGCGGCAATGCCATGATCAATGAGCAGCTTAAAGAGCAGGTCATGGAAGATATCGTTTTGCTCTCGCTCATCGGTGTGAAGGTTGTGCTGGTTCATGGCGGCGGCCCTGAAATTACCGAAACCATGAAAAAGGTTGGCAAGGAGAGCGTTTTCCTCGATGGGTTGCGGGTAACCGATAAAGAAACGGCCGAGATCGTGCAGATGGTTTTGGCAGGCAAGATCAATAAGAGCCTTGTAAACCTTCTGGAGGTGAAGGGCGGAAGAGCCATGGGCCTTTCGGGTATGGATGATCGCATGATCCTTTGCGAGCAAAAGGATGAGCGGCTCGGCTTTGTCGGAAAGATCACCAAGGTGAATGTTACTCCGGTGATGGATCTTTTGGAAAAGGGCTATATTCCTGTGGTTTCCACCGTTGGTGTGGATAAAGAGGGGAATGTTTATAATATCAATGCCGATACCGCTGCCGCATATATTGCGGGCGCAATGCGGGCCGAGCGCCTCATTACCCTGACCGATATTGCAGGCATTTTGCGGGATCATACCGATCCTTCCACTCTGATTCCCGAATTGGATATTAAGGAAGCCCATGATCTCTTTGAACGCGGTATTATCTCCGGCGGCATGATTCCGAAGGTGGAATGCTGCATCGAGGCTATTGAGCATGGGGTGCGCAAGGTGATCATCATGGATGGGCGGGTGCCCCATTCCATCCTGATCGAAACGCTGACCAATGAGGGCGCCGGCACCATGGTGATCGGCGATCGCAACCAATTAAAAAAGAGAAATGATGATAAACGCGATGAACAACATTAAAGAACTGGATCAAAAATATATTGCCAATACCTATGCCCGCTTCCCTCTGGAATTGGTAAAAGGGGAGGGCTCCCTTTTTTGGGATGCCGAGGGCAAGGAATATATCGATATGGGCAGCGGAATCGCTGTGAATACCTTTGGTGCTTGCGATGAAGGCTGGGTGAAGGCAGTAGAGGCGCAGCTTCATCAGTTGCAGCATACCTCAAACCTTTTCTATACCGGCCCCTGCGCCCGCCTTGCCGAGCAGCTCTGCTTGCGCACCGGAATGAAAAAGGTATTCTTTGGCAATAGCGGCGCGGAAGCCAATGAATGCGCCATCAAGGTGGCAAGAAAATATGCCGCCGAGAAAAAGGGCAAAGAGTATTATAAGATCATAACTTTGGTCAATAGTTTCCATGGCCGCACCATTACCACCCTTGCCGCTACCGGCCAAGAGGTATTTCATCAGGATTTCCTTCCTCTAACCGATGGCTTCCTTTATGCGCCCGCCAATGACCTTGAGGCGGTGAAAAAGATGGTAAAGGAAGAAAAGATCGCCGGTATCTTGGTGGAGCCGGTGCAAGGGGAAGGCGGAGTTCTGCCCCTGACCAAAGAATTTTGCCAAGGGCTGCAGGAAATTGCCGATGGGGAAGAGATCCTTCTGATGATCGATGAGGTGCAAACCGGCAACGGGCGCACAGGGCAGCTTTATGGCTATATGCATTTCGGCCTTCATCCTGATGTGGTTACCACTGCAAAGGGCCTTGGCGGCGGCCTGCCTATCGGCGCCTGCATGATCGGGGAGCGGGCAGAAAATGTGCTGACTCCCGGTTCCCATGGCTCCACCTTTGGGGGCAACCCCATCGCCGCAGCGGGCGCTCTTCATATTTTGGGGCGGCTTGATGATGCTCTTTTGGCAGAGGTGAGAGAAAAATCTGCTTATCTTTTTAATGCCTTTCAAAATGCGGAAGGAATCAAAAGTGTGAGCGGAATGGGGCTGATGATCGGCCTTGAAACCGCGCGCGATGCAGGCGAGATCGTTGCCGCTTGCCGCAAGGCAGGGGTTTTGGTGCTTAAGGCCAAAGAAAAGGTTCGCTTATTGCCGCCTTTGAATATTCCCATGGATTTGCTGGAAAAGGCCGCAGGCGTCATTCTTGCGGCGGCTAAAGGAGAATAAAGATGATGAATTTAAAGGGCAGAAATTTTTTAAAACTACTCGATTATACCCCTGCCGAGATCGAAGGGCTTTTAGACCTTGCGGCAGAGCTGAAAGATAAAAAGAAAAAGGGAATTCCCCATAAGCTTTGCGAGGGGAAGAATATCGCGCTGATCTTTGAAAAAACAAGTACCCGCACCCGCTGCAGCTTTGAGGTTGCGGCCTATGATCTGGGCATGGGCGTTACCTATCTGGATCCCACCGGCAGCCAAATCGGCAAAAAAGAAAGCATCGCCGATACTGCAAGAGTTCTTGGGCGCATCTATGATGGGATCGAATATCGGGGCTTTGGTCAGGAAATTGTGGAAGACCTTGCAAAATATGCAGGGGTTCCTGTTTGGAATGGTCTCACCAATGAATTTCATCCCACCCAGATCCTTGCCGATTTTCTAACCATTCGGGAGCATTTTGGCTCCCTTAAGGGCATCAAGCTTGTCTATTTCGGCGATGCCCGCTATAATATGGGCAATTCCTTAATGGTGGGCGCTGCCAAAATGGGGCTTCATTTTGTGGCCGCGGCGCCAAAGGCCTATTGGCCGGAGGCCTCGCTGGTGGAAGAATGCAAAAAAATTGCAGAAGAAACCGGTGCGATCATTGAATTCAATGAAGATGCAAAAGAGGCAGCCAAGGGGGCTGATGTGCTCTATACCGATGTTTGGGTATCTATGGGCGAGCCTGCCGAGGTTTGGGAGGAAAGAATCCGCGCCCTTTCCCCTTATCAGATCAATAGCGAGCTGATGGCCTGCGCCAAGAAAGAGGCAGTATTTATGCATTGCTTGCCTGCCTTCCATGATCTTAAAACCACTGTTGGAAAAGAGATCAGCGAAAAATTCGGCATCTCCGAAATGGAGGTTACCGATGAGGTCTTCGAAAGCGCTCAATCCATTGTTTTCGATGAAGCAGAAAATAGAATGCATACCATTAAGGCAGTGATTGCCGCTACCCTTTAATAGAAAAAACGGATCGAATTTAATTCGATCCGTTTTTATATGTTGGAATCAATTTATGGATTAAATATTTGAAATCGGCTCCGTTTTCTGCTGCCCTTTTCAACTCATCAAGATCGGCTGAAAATTGCTCATTTTGAAGGGGAATGGGCTTGCCGATATAGATCAGTTGATTTTCGGTTCGCTCCAGGCCTTCTTCTTTAAGGAGCAATTCTTCATAAAGCTTTTCGCTGGGCAAAAGGCCGGTATAGCGAATGGGAATCTTTTTGCCGCTTTGGCGAATGAGCTTTTTGGCAAGATCATCGATCTTGATAGGTTCGCCCATATCAAGGATAAAGATCCTTGGCTCTTCCTTTGCATAGGCTCCCGCCTGCAGCACCAAGGAAACCGCTTCCGGAATGGTCATAAAATAGCGGATCACTTCCGGATGGGTAACGGTAACCGGCCCGCCCATGGCGATCTGCCGCCGAAAGAGGGGAATAACCGAACCATTGCTTTCCAAAACATTGCCGAACCGCACTGTTGCAAATCGGGTTTCGCTTTTTGCGCCGATATGCTGAATGATCATCTCGCAAATTCGCTTGGAGGCACCCATCATATTAGTGGGGTTGACCGCCTTATCGGAAGAGATCAAAACAAAGCGATCGGCTTTATATTGCGCTGCAAGGGAAGCGGTGATCAGCGTGCCGCCGATATTATTCTTAATGGCCTCGCCGGGGTTCTCTTCCATCAGCGCCACATGCTTATGGGCGGCGGCATGATAGATCAGATCGGGGCGATATTTTTGGAAGATCTCTTCCATTCTTTTTTGATCCCGCACCGAAGCGATCAGGATCTTTTGCTCCAATTCGGGAAAATCCCGCTGCAATTCCCGATAAATAGCATAGGCATTATTTTCATAAATATCAAGGATCAAAAGCATCTTTGGGGAATGAATAGCCAGTTGGCGGCAAAGCTCCGAGCCAATGGAGCCGCCCCCGCCGGTAACCAAAACCACCCGATTGCGCACATATTCCAAAATGGCAGAAAGATCCACTTCAACGCTCTTGCGCCCCAAAAGCTCTTGCTCATTGGTCTTTTTGTTTTTTTTCTTTCGGATCAGCAGATAAAGGGTAATGAGAAACGCAATGCCGAAGAAAATCATGCCGATAAAATAAAAAAGCTTCATCTTTCCACCTCCTTTTTTCTTATCTTATCATAAAAATCGATTTTTTTCAATAAAAAAGGGGCTGTAAAAATAGTCCGAACCGCAAAGGGCAGGAAATTACAAGGCCTTTTTACAAAGAAACTGAAGAAAACCAAGAATAATGATAGAAAATATCGAATTTTCGATATTTTCTCCCATTTGAATGCCCTTTGCTA
>JAZPYP010000016.1:0-37028 GCA_045544255.1 Eubacteriales bacterium
AGGGGCGCCGCCTTCCATGTAAAGTCGACTTTTTAAATAAAGCCGAAGGCCGCAAACTCAATTTACGGCCTTCGGCCATAAATTAGTTTATGCTAAAAGGGTTAAGTTATCAAATTAACTTATTTAGCAGCAACGGTAATGGTGATGGTACCGGCGGTATCATCGGTCTCAACGATTTCAGCATTAGGATCAACAGTCAGATTGAACTCACCGTTTACAGCAGCCCCATCAGCAGCAGCCAGATCGATAGAAGCCTTATCGAAAGTAGCAGCAACGCCATCAGCAACATAAGCAGCACCAACGGTTACTTCAACAGAAGATCTGCTGGAAACAGCAACCTTAGCAGCGCCGTCGGTCCATTCACCCTCGGAATCTTCCCAAACCATGTCATCCTCGTTCCAAACCTTATCGGTAGCGGTGTAGGTGAAGTCGACGTCGGTCCAGGTGATGTCCAGATGGATCTCGTCAACCTTATCAGCGCCGGTGTCAGCATAGGTAGCCTTAACAGCCTTAGATGCAGACATAACAGCGGGATCAGCAACGTCATTCAGAGTGCCGTTAGCAGCAAAAGCGGAAACGCTCATGGTAGCGATCATAGCGATAGCAGCGATAATAGCGATAAACTTTTTCATTTTCTTAATTTCCTTTCAAGAAATATTTTTTTAATTATCTCCTCTCCCTGCCTTATGCCTTGCCATAAGGCAGGGAGTTGAAGAACAAAAGAATTTTGGTTGAACGGATACGCCGTTCGCGTTTTTTACTCAAGGAGCGGAATACGCCGCTCGCGTTTTTTAAACAATCGAAATGGTCAAATTACCAACGGTATGAGGATTATCATCCCAGGTTTCGGCGGGGAGATCATTCAGCATGAACTCATAGGAATGAATCGCACCGTCTGCATCCACAGGGATGGCGGAGAGATCACCGGTGAGGTCGTCTACCTTAGTGATCTGGCCGGCGAGACCATAGGAATCGCCACCCTTTTCATAAGTCAGCGCAACCTCGCGGTAAACAGTACCGTTATTGGCGAAGGTGATTCCATTATCGGTGCCTTCTGCCAATTCCCAACCGTTGCCGACCCAGACGCAATTGTCTTCATCCCATTCGCCGAAGTTATATACAAACTCCATCTCGCCCCAGGTTACATCGATGATAACAATCGACTCCAGGGTGATGGTATTATCGGCATTGAAGGTAGAAGTAGCGGTATAACTACCTTCATTCGCATCGGTCCACTCGTAAGTGCCCATCCGTTCTTGCGCGGTGGCATTGAGAGCGCCGCTCTTATTGGTATAGAAATCATAGCTCTCGCCTTCTTTGGTGCGATTCTCTTTCAGGATCACCTGATAGGGAACCTTCCAATCAGAAGCCGCCAGAGAATCGATTACAGGATAATCTCCATGGTCGCCAACCTTCCAGCGGGTATCATTTTCTGCATCGATCAATACCTGATTAGCCTGCCAAGCCGCCTTACCGTTGGTGAAGGCATCATCCTCCAGAATGGTGGGATTCTTGATGTTCTTATCCGGAGTTTCGCTATCGTGCTTATGATAAGCGGGATAGGTGGTATGCAGGCAATCGCGGGTTTCCTGATCCATAAAGATGTTTACAGGAGTAGCATCATCATTATTAGCGGTATTGAATCCAATATTATCCAAGTTACCATAGGTGATGAATACCTTATCTCTGCCTGCAGTGCTCTGGGCATTGATCTTATAGAGCATGATATTCTGCAGATTATGAGCCTGAGTATAGGTGGTTCTTGCGGAGCAGAGATAGATCTCTGCAGTAGCATTCAGGTTGCAATCATATGCACCCGCATTATGGATTCTCACATCCGAACCACTGGATTCGGTCTTGCCGCAGAAGAGGGATACATTGCCGCCGCCTGCAGGAATATCGAAGCCTTCGATATAGCAGTTGGTAATGGTAACATCCGAGCCACCAACCAACCGAGCCACAAAGCCGGAAAGGTTGCCCTTGCCGGAAGGTGCATTAAGAGTGGTTTCGATAATGGAGCAGTTATTGATCACATAGCCGGCTCTGCCGCTCTGGGTATTGGGCAGGAAGATTGCCGCCTGCTCATCGTCCACATTCAGAACCGAATTCTTCACATGAACATTATCGATGGTCAGCGTTCCGGTCATGCCGGTATCGCTGTTATGGCTACCATAAACGATACCGCTATGGCGACCGCCGGTTACTGTTGCAGCATCAAAGGTCAGATTCTTGATGCTATGGCCGGTACCTCTGGAGATAAAGGCGATACCATCGGTAGAGTCGCCGTCGTGGGTCCAATTTGCAATGGTATGCTCATGACCGTCGAAATTAAATTTCGGTGAACTGAAGCCTGCGAAGGTCACATCCGTCAGATCCAGATCAGCCATCAGATTCAAGGTCGAATCCTGAGGATATTTTGCCTCGTTGGTCTTGGCGGTCAAGAGATCGGTTTCATTCCAAATGGTATAATGGAACGCATCTGCATAGATGCCGATCTCGCTTACCTTAGGCACATTGGTAAACTCCCCATTGGGATCCTGATAGGTAGCGTACCGCTCCTTCACCAGCTTGATATCCTTATCCAAAGAGGCAAAGCCGAGGCCCGGAACAGCATTCTCGCTCACCTGATACTCATTTTCCGCAATGCGGGTTTCGATTTCATCCAAGAGAGCCTGAATGCCTGCGGCATCCTTGAAGTAGGTGCCTTCACCCAGATTCTTCTTGCTGAAGTACGCAAGCGCATCCTCCAGCTCATCCAATACCACACCCACTGCGGTATAAGCCGCATCGGCGGTAAAGGTAGTATCCAAGGTATACTTTTCGCTTGCGGAATTGGTCCACTCATAATTCTTATAAAGATAAGAATCAAACTCGGGGATCAGCTTCTTGGTATAGTCAGTATAGTAGGTATATACCTGAGAAGCAGAAGGATTGCCCTCATCATCCACTACGGTGAAGGTAACCTTTCTGGTTTGATTACCATCGGCAGGGATGATATTGCCATCGGCATCAATCGTCCAGAAGAGGCTACGGTTTGCGAGAAGGTCTGCGCTGTAACCATTGTTGGTATAAGCAACTTTACCGTCGGTAAAGTCCGCCTCGGTGAGGCCCTTCTTCAAGTGCTTCCCTTCCTGACCCTTTACTGCGCCGGCCAAGGTGCCGGAAAAGTGTTCGCCCGAAAGCTCCGAATCATCACATTGATTGGTATCGTTATAGGAACCATTAACATAAGGATTCGCGCCGTTGGCACCGCCGATGACATATTTACCGCAGCCCTCACCGGGATTCAGGGTATTTCCTGCAAAGATATTATAGCGGAAATACATTGTACCGCCGGTCTGGACGCAGAAGAGATGGGCATCCTGACCTGCAATAGGAGTATGGGTACTGTTGAATACGCCGATATTCTGAGCATTCAGAGTACCTGCTTCCAATCCGCTTCCCACAATACCGGAGTTGGAAACGTTGGTTACTTTGCAGTTGTTGATATAAATATCGTAGATATTAAAGGTAGAGCCTTTATCCAAACGGCCGAAGATCATACCATGGTTGGCGGAAGTGCCCGTACCGATCACTTCCACATTCTCAAAGGAGCAATCGCGCACCGTTACGGTAGTTGCCACATTGGCATTGCGGCGATACTGACCAAAGAGAGCGGTTGCACCATTGCCGGTTGCTCTGACGGTAGTGTTCTTGACATGGATTCCGCTAAGCTCAAAGTTTGCATAATAGCCTGCATTATTTGCGGCATTAGAGGTAGATCCAAATACAAGGGCTGCCCATGTATTAAGCTTCACATCCGCATTATCAATGGTGAAGTTCTTAATAAACTTCATACCGGCATCTCCATTGGTATTGAAGAGACCGCTTGCATTAGAAGTGGGCTTCCAATCCTTCAAGGTATGGTCGTGGCCGTTTAAGCTGAATTTCACATTTTGGAAACCGGTGAAATTCTTTGCCACATCCTCAGAGAAATCAATGGTACCAATCAGATGGATAGTAACCTCCAGATTGCTGAAATAGGAAGTATGGTTGGCTACATACATCCACTCTTCTGCATTGGCGACGGTATAATCACCGCTGGTAACTGCAGCCTCAACAGTAGTAACTGCGGGATAACCGTAAACGGTTGTCAAAGTGCTGTTGCCGGTGGTTTCCACATCAATGGGAACCATCATATATCCGGCGGTAGGTACGGTGAAGGGATTATCTACTTCCGCACCTTCAAATTTCATGGTAGACGCAGGATCATAAGCATAATCGCCGATCTCGATCTCCTCGCCACCGTTGGCATAGCCGATAAATTCAACCTCGCGGTTATCTACAGCATAGACCACTCTGCGGGTTGCATTGGCCTCGGTGCCAAGCTCAACGCCATCTTCGGTGGTGGTATAGAAGAAGACGGACTCTTCTCCTGCAACATTGGCAGCCGCTGCTGCCTCACCGGAAGTCATATACTCTTCACCGTATTTCACGCCTGCATTGTTGCTATTACCAAATGCTTTGGTAACATTGGCATCATCGTGATAAAGTCCGGCAACATTTTGAGTGGTAGCGCCGGCGGTAAAGATGGTTCTTCCGGTCATTTCAACAGTGGAGGTAACGGTATTATCAGCAAAGACAACACCCTCCGCATTCACCTCTGTTCCAACAAACTGACCAAAGAGTGCAGGAGTTGCAGAAATGCTGTTTAAGGTATTATCCTCGAATACCACATTGCTCATATTGACCTTCATCTGAGCAACAGCATTGCCATTGATCTCAATATTACCGATACCCAAGCCAACATATGCATCACGCTTAGCGTTCATGGTATTTCCGGCAACATAGATATTGCTCAGATTATAAGTTGCTTTCTTGCCATTAAAGGAAGATGCCTTACCGATCAAAAGACCCTGATGACCGTTGGTTGTTCCGTTCATGGTGGAATTAGTCAAGGAGCAGTTCTTTAAGGTAACAGAATAGTCACCATCAGCTTTTACATAGTTTGCAATAAAGAACCCGCTGCGAGGGCCTTCGCAGGTCAACGAACTATCCTTAATATGGACATTTTCAATGACCAGATTATCAGAGAGATTATTGCGGCCGGTATTATCCGAACCATTGAGGGTTACCAGGAAGGTGGTATCCGATCCACCGGAACCGGTAGTATGCCAATTATCGATCACCAAATTCTTGATGAAGTTCAAACTGGCAGCACTACCATTATAGCGATACAAGCCCATGGTTGCCATCGGTACATCTTTTGTACCCCAATTCTTGATGGTATTGCCGTGCCCATCCAAAGAGAAGGCGGAATTCATAAAGCTGCTGTATCGAATGCCCGAACCCAGAGCACTTTCGCTGGCAGTATAAAATTCTTCGGCAGTTTTTCCTGCAAGATCAACCTCACCGATGATATGGATGGTAACATCGGTACTCTGGAAATGATTATATTGCCCAAAGAAGTGCATCCATTCATCCGCATTGGCGATGGTATAATTCAAGCCGGTGCGGTGGGCATCTTCGGTTACGGTGGTAACCGCAGGATAACCGTAAACGGTTGCCAAAGCAGCATCTGACGTGCTGACTGCAATGGGTACAACCATGTAACCAACCGTCGGCAGGGTCAGTTTATTACCATCCAAGGTGCCTGCATCGTTTTCGCCCAGAGCAAAGGTTGCCTTGGGATCGGCTGCAAGCCCTAAGGTGATCTGAGAGCCGCCGTTGGCATAAGTTTTGCCGATCTCGCGGCCGCCGACCTGATAGCTTACTCTGCGGGTAGCATTGGCTTCAGTTGCATATACGGCCAGATTATCTTCATTGACTGTCCAGCTCTTATAGCCGTTTGCGGCAGTCAAGGTATCATTCATAGTGCCGGCAAAGGTCAGCATATCGACCTCTTCCAGCTTCTGTTCGCTGATTCCGGCAGGGCTTGAAGAACTCTGGTAAACACCGGAACTGAGCGTAATAACAACATCATCATGGTCGGTGATAACATTGCTGAATTTAGTACCAGTGATCGCGACATCCGATGAAAGAAGGCCGGCAGTGTCGTTATTAACCGAAAGGATATTCTTATAACTTACCGTCTTATTATTCAGTTGGCGCCCAACCAAATCAGAAACCTTGCTTGTACCGCCACTGTTGGTAATTACTACATTTTCAACCGTAGCAGACGTTAATCCACCCTCAATGGTTCCGAAAATGATACCCGAACCGCTATCGTGATTTGCGGAGGCACTTGCGTTATTTTGGAAATCTTCTACATAAAGATTTCTTACAATATAAGTACATCCGTTGGAAGCACGACCGCCCACAATTGCGGAGTTGGTTCTGTTACCGTAGGTAGCGGTATCATTCAGGATATCGGTATTGATAACCGAGCAATTCTGAATCGTTACCGTCTTGGTCTTGGTTTCATTTACATGGCTATAAAGAACGCCCGCCAAGTTTTGGGTATTGCCCACAGTAGTGGAAGAATTCCTTACATGGACATTATCCATCACAAAGTTGGTAGTACCGGTACCCATTGCAACGACAATGGATCTACCGTAAGCACCGCCGGTATGAATATTATCAAAGGTTACATTCTTAATCGATGCACCTTGATAGCTGGGGAAGATACCGATGCAAGATTTCTTGGTAAAATTGCTCACAGTATGATTATGACCATCGAAATTAAATACAGCCGCAGAAAATCCTGCAAAACCGCTTGCAACGCTTTCACCCAGATTGATATCACCAATCAGATGGATGGTAACATCTGCACTATTAAAGTAGCTAAGGTTGCTTGCAACCTTCATCCACTCGGTCGCATTGGCTACAGTGAAATTGGTCTCGGTGCGGGCTGCAGAGGTATCTACAGCAGAAACCGAGGTATAACCATATGCTGCAAAGATATTTGCATCAGAAGGAGTAACAACTACTCTTGCAACAGTGCCGTCGGTAGGCATGGTTAAGGTTCTGCCGCTGACCGAGCCGCTGCTTCCGGCTGCAAGAGCAAAGGTAGCCTTAAGATCTTCCTCAACCTCGAGAGTTACCTTCTCGCCGCCGTTTGCATAATAGTTCTTGAGCACAGTGCCGTTTGCCAGCACCAGCTCTGCCTTATGGGTGGAATTAGCAAGATCGCTCAGAACAACCTTGCCCTCTTCCGTTCTCCAATAGTAAATGGAATCGGCAGTTGCAGCCGCATTGGCACCATAAGCCGCCTCACCGGAGGTTATGGCATTGGGAGAAGTATCGACAGTACAACCGGAAGCACCCTGCATATTAGCAGTAACTGCCTCGTCGGTATAAACATCCTCCACCGTCAGTTTGGATTCCGATGCAATATTACTTGCAAACAAAGAGGTACTTGTAATCGCCACACTGGATTTGTAATCATTATTCAGCAGAATCATACCGTCCACATTGACGATACCACGGTCGTTATTGCCCACCAAACCGATATTGGCTTCCAAGGAATTGACAACATTATCCGTTGCTACAATATTATTCATATTGATGGTAACGTTATAGACCGGACCGCCCGAATAAGTACCCTCGATATTACCGAGCATAAAAGAATCATAATTATTACGGCCGGCATTCATGGTATTTCCGCTCAGATAAATATTGCTGAAGTTATAGGATGCGACCTTGCTTGTATTGTTGTTGACCTTACCCATCAACATACCGGCATGACCGGCACTGTTAGGAGTATTATGGACACCGGGAGTAAAGTCTGTATCAACAATAGAGCAGTTTTTAATGGTTACCGTATAGGCATTTGCCGAATTGGCATAAGCACTCAAGATAACAGCATTGCGGTTACCGATACCGATCACCGAGCAATCTTTAATATGAATGTTATCAATGGTGAAATCGGTAGCCGCATTGGAATAACCGCCGTCACCGCACTCATTTGTAAAGAGCAACGCAGTACAACCGGAGGCACCATCGTTATACTTGGTGTGGCAATTTTCAATGTTCAGGTTTTTGATATATTTCATCCGGCCTTCATTGGCATTATAACGGAACATACCGTTGCTGCGGGCAGGATTTGCTTCCGTACCCCAGTTGCTTACCGTATGACCATGGCCATCAAAGGAGAAATAAGGATCATCGAAGCAGATAAAGCTGATCTTGGAAAGATCAATATCGGCTGCCAAGTGGATTACAACATCGGCATTATTGAAATAATCAACATAGGTCTCCAAATGATCCCAATCGGCTTCATTATAGATGGTATAGTTACCGCCGGCAGCCAAAGCTGCGGTTACGGTAGATACGGCAGGATAACTGAGATGATCAAAAGCATTGGTCGAAGTATTCACTGTAATCTTCGTAACAGAACCATCCTGCGGCATGGTCAAGGTCTTGCCGGAGAGAGTGCCGCTGCCGCTCTGCTTGGTAAAGGTAGCAGCAGGATCTTCAGCAATGCTCAGGGTAACACTTTCGCCGCCGTTGGCATAAACGCTCTTGACAACCTTGCCGTTTGCCATCAAATCCGCCTTATGGGTGGAATTAGCCAGATCAGAAGGCACAACCTTGCCCTCTTCATTGATGGTCCAATAGAAAGCGGGGTCAGTCAGGGTGGCATTGATGTCAGCCGCTGCTTTTCCGGACTCAATCACATCGCCTCTGCCGGTAAGAGCAGCAGAACCGCTGCCGGTAACCTTTGTCAGATTATTATCACAATAAACATTGGTGAGGTTCGCCTTTGCGCCGTTATTAAAGAGAACAACCGAAGGATTATTAGTGCCGGTAACGGTATTGCCCTGATAGATCACACCGTTCAGGATGGCATCGCTGGAATTTTGCACATCACCGAAGAGGTTGACCTGAGTCGCCGCGTTCACATCATAGGTATTATTGACTACAACAAGATTCTTGGCAACAATCTTAGTAAGACCGCCGGTGCCGCCTGCGTTTTCAGCAGTGCCGATTACAAGGCCCTGATAAGCCGCATCGGTTCGATTGGTCTTCATGGTATTATCGGCCAGATAGCAATCGGTCAGGTTATAAACGGTGGTATTTCCATTGTTGTTGCTTCTGGGCTTACCGATCAAGAGGCCATAGTGGCCGCCGGTAGAGGTGGAGCCATCAAAGGTAGAACCGGTAACAGAGCAGTTGGCTACATTAATTGTAACATCACTGTTTACCACAGAATAACGGGCAAGCAAGAAGGCAAAGCCTTCGGCGGCAGTCGCCTTCATGGAACAATCCACAAAATGGATATTCTCCAAAGTAACATTCGTAGTTGATCCTTCGGGAACACCGCCATTATTATGGCCCACACCATAAAGCATTGCCGAGCAGGTGGAACCGGAGGTGGTATGGCAGTTCTCCAAGATCAAATTCTTGATGGACTTAATATAGGTAGTACCGCCATAGGTATTTTGGAAGAAACCGCGGGTGGAGATCGGCGCACTTTGGGTGCCCCAATTCATGATCTTATGGTCAAGACCATCGAAGGAGGCCTTGAGATCAACAAATCCGGTGAAGGAAACACCGCTCAGATCTAGATCAGCGCCCAGATAGAGGGTATGATCTACGGTGAAAAGGGTTTCGATGGATTTCACATAGAGCAGATCATCCACATTATTGATCATATAGCCTGGGGCATCGGTATAGTTTGCAATTTCCTGAACGGAGGGGAGCTTTTTATCGGCCCCGTCGGGGGTTGCATAGGGATAAGCACCATCAACCTTATAACCGGTCAACAACGGTAATGCAGTATCAACAGCGCTTTGGCTGATATAAGCGCCATTTTTCAACCCATTCTCGAGGGTTTCGATGGCAGCAGCAATCGCTTCGCCATCTTTATAATAAGCAAGGTTTTTATTATTAAAGAATTCAATCTCTTTAATGATATCGCAGGCAGGATCATCAGCGGCGATCTTTCGCACAACAGTATCCTTATCGGTGGAAACAGTCAGCACACCATCTGTAACGGTGCCATTTCCTTCCACTACATAGAAATAATCCCCTGCATTTTCAGAAAGCGTAAGTGTTTCGCCGCCATCAACATAGGAAACGCTTTCATCATTGCCAACCTTCAAGGTAACCTTGCGGGTCTGCTCAGCAGCGGTAGCCGGCTTCAAAGCGCCGGTTGCAGAATCTTCATCTACTTCCCAATAGAAAGAGGGCTTAGAGAGAAGATTATTTAAGGTATAGGCAATCGAGCCATCTTTTACCTGAGCAAGAGTGATATCGGTAGCGCCATCTGCCGCGGTTTGCTCCTCGGTGGGAACGCCATTGTTCGCTTTAGCATCTGTAAGGGTTACTTTATTCTCTTGATCGGTATAAACATTGGTAAAAGAGACTGTTCCGCCGGATTTACTCAGCAAGCCGTTAGTAGCATTGCCTGCCGAGATCACATTAGAGATCTTAACGTTGCCACTATATTGCCAGCCTACCAGATCATAGCCGAAGCCGATGGCAGAACTATCGAAGATTGCGGCATTATTAAGAGTCAGAGTAACGCCATCCTCTTTAGTACCAAAGAGGATACCATTACCCTTGGTGCCAGTAGCGCCCTCATCATTAACCAAGTTATCAAAGCCTTTTACATAAATATCGGAAACAACATAGGTAATGCCATTGCCGATACGTCCGCTGATAGCACCGGAATTGGTTCGGCCGGTAATTCCATCAGCCTTTTTGATCTGAGAATCAACAATCGAGCAGTTGCGAATGGTGACTTTCTTATCAAAGGGATTATTGGAATGGGTATAAAGAATTGCTGCGGAGTTTTGGGCATTGGTGATGGTGGTGGAGGAATTCTTAACGTGAACATTCTCCATCAGGAAATCGTTATTGCCTGCCGCATTGGCCACAACAACAGCGCGGCCATAAGTACCCTTGGTATGGACATTATCGAAGGTAATATTTTTAATATAAGCACCTTGATATCCGTTTACCGTACCGGTATCTCCAACGAAAAATCCTTTTGCAGTGGTATTCCAATTTTTAATGGTATGACCCAGACCATCAAGGCTAAAGAGGATCTTGCCGTCAAAGCCATTGAAGGAGCTCTCGGTCAGATCGATATCAGCTCCCAGATAAAGGGTTACATTTTCTTTATTAATATAGGAAAGTTTGGAGTCGGCATATTCCAATTCATCTTGATTTTTGATTACAAAATCATTCACGCCGGTGGTGCCTTTTTCGGTTACATTCATAATCGAATCAGCCACCGAAACATTGATATCCTCGGTGCCAACGGTGATAACAGGGTCATCGATCAGCTTGCCGTCCTGAATCATCATCGGAGCCTTAATACCCAATTCATCCAAGTTAAAGGAACCGCTATTGGGCAGAGTATAGTAATCAATACCATTTACCCGCACGCGAACGGGGGTTTCATAAGTATCGCCTTCCCGCAGGATCCGATAATCGCCGTCTACCAGCGCAAAAACATCTTCTTCTGCTGCATGGTTCAGCTTCCATACGATCTCTAAAGAAGGCTCTTCGGTCAGTTCGCCGATGCCCTTGGTGGATCCTTCGCCAACCTTGGTGCCGGTGCCGAATACGGCCAAAGCAGTGCCGTTATTGAGACCGATTGCGGTAGCATCTGCGGTGCCTGCTGCCACAATACGGCGCAAAGAGCCTGCATTTTCGCCCACAACGCCACCGATGGCTTCGTTGGTCTTCACCTCAAAGGTAGCAACAACACCGTTATGGTCGGAGGGGCGCAGAGCAGTTGCGGTGGTGCAGCCATTGGCATCTACAACATTCTCATCCCACTCCGCCGCCACACCTGCAGAGTTATATACACCGTCTAAGATTTCATAGGTCTTAACGGTAGCGGCAGAACCATCCACAAAGATATGGTCGATGGTGCCGCTCATGGCATTATCAAAGATTCCGCCGCCGCAGGTCCCCTTCTCTTCGCTGCCGTTGAGGGTTTCCTCTGCAATATCGCGGACATTATCCATCTCGCCGTTGAGATAGTTCTCTACCATATTATAGCTTCCGGCGCCTTTATTGGCATTATAGTCGCCTGCGGCAATAAAGATAGCATCGGGATAGGTCTCCCGCAAAGCATCCATCTTGGCAATCAATACAGGAATTTCCTTTTGGCGAACTGATTCGCTATCGTGCTGGGGATGCAAGCTATAAAGAACGATCTGCTGATGAGTAGTCTTATCTTCCAACGCAACCCAGTTAACTACGCGCTTATTGCCTGCACCGAGGCCCCAAAGCTCGCCATTGGCTTGCTCCACATCCCAATTGGCATCCTGCTGCTCAATGGGGGCATCCGGATTGGTGGAATGCCAGAAAGTGCCTGCTGCCAACTGATTGAATCTATCGGTTTTATAAGCAACGGTTGCACCTTCATTAGGGGTGGCAGTCAAAGAGCCTTGAGAGCCAAAGAAGGTATAGCCGGTCAGATTGGCTTGCAGATAAGTATTCCACGGCTCCACAGTGCTGATATTTTGACCAAACAAACTCTCCCACCAGTCGGCATCGTTTTGATATTTGGTCAAAGGAGTGAAGGAATTCTCCTGAAAAGCAATCAGATCGGGATCAGCGGTTTTAATTCGGGTCAGCATACCGGGCCGACGGGTAATTTTAGTGCTTGCGTTTTCATAAGCACTGGAAAGCGCAAAGTCGCTATCGCCCCATTGGCAGAGGTTCTGAGTCATCACCGTATAAGTACCGCCAACGGTGGAGGATTTTTTATAGCTCACAGTTGCTTCGGAAATGCAATTTTCGATAATACCGGTGGAGGCGTTTTTACCCGCAATCGCGCCTACATAAGCATTACCGCCGATGGAGCAGGTGCTATCCATCTTCACATTACGAATGGTACCATTGTTCACGCCGAAAAGACCCTGGAAATTATCATCGCTATCCAGAGTCAGATTACTAATAGTATAGCCATCGCCATCGAATGTACCGGTAAAGGGCGCATCGACGGTGCCGATCGGCTTAAAGTTAACGCCGTTCAGATCGATATTTCCCGTTAAAATATAGTCGCCATCCAGATCATCGGCGATCGCCTGCAGCGCTGCTGCACTATTGATGGGGGTGGCTCCCGTATTTGCGGCAACATTAATGGTAAAGTATGCCACCATGGAGATGAGCATACTAATCGTTACCAAAAGGGAGATCAGGCGGGTTTTCTTTGTGAACATTTTCAATATCCTCCTTAGCAGGATCATTTATGTAATTAGAGATGTTTTAGGTAGAAGACCTTGTCTTCTACCTAAACAGGGGGTACCCCCTGTTTGCATTTTTTGTTTTTAGGGACGACAAAACGGGAAATCTACGCAGGATTCCCCTATTTTGGTTAAATTATACATCTTTATTTTCCATTTGTCAATAAATTTATATCTTCATTTTCTACGATGAGGAGAGTTATATGGTATATAATGGTATCAGCAATTTTTCATTACAGGAGTTTTTCAAAGCATTGACAACATTTGACTATATTGAATGGTTTTATAACCGCCTTACCCAATTGCGCATGCAACATGGCGTTTCTGCCCGTGATATGAGCCTCTCTCTGGGGCAGAGCGAAAGCTATATCAATAAAATTGAAAATAAGCGCACTCTGCCCTCCTTCACGGGGTTTATCTATATCTGCGAATATTTTGGGATCTCTCCCCAAGAATTTTTCAACGATAATTGCGCCGCGCCCGTCGCAACTCAAGCGCTTATGCGCGAAATGGAGCAGCTTTCCAAGGAGCAAAGCGAGCATCTTTTGCTGCTGATTCGGGATCTTAATAAAAAATAAAGCCTGCCCCTTGGGGCGGACCTTAATTTGGGTTGCCCATTTTTAAAAAATTAAAACTTTTTTTAAAAATCCCTTTACAAACCGCTTTTTCTTTGTTATAATAACTCGGTCAGTAAAAATGCTGCTATAGCTCAGGTGGTAGAGTGCATCCTTGGTAAGGATGAGGTCACCAGTTCAAATCTGGTTAGCAGCTCCAAAAAAATAAAGGACTTCCGAAGAAGTCCTTTATTTTTTTATCCAAGCCGACAGGCTTGGTATGTAATCGCCGATAGGCGTATGTAATCAGTTCGCTTTGCAAACTGTATGTTATCAGTTCGCTTTGCAAACTGTATGTTATCAAGTTGTAAGACTTGTATGTTTCTCTCTTCGGATTACATACAATGCTTCCCATCGATTTATTTCCGCTTTTGTGCTTATTTACAGGTTCGTTGAAACGGTTTCCAACTCCCGAACAACAGAAAAAAGCAAGAAATAGTCGGAAAGCAGGTTTTACAAGTATTCGCATAAAATATAAAAATAGAAATTCACGAAGGGAGCCCCAAGGCTCCCTTCTCTTATTTTATTTCGCTACCGCCCCATTCGATGGTGCAAAAGCCCTTGCGGGCGGGCGCGGAAAGGGTTTGGGGCGGGAGTTCGATTTTTGATTCGGCCCGTTTCCATGCCATGAAAACGCGGATCAAGGTATCGGGCGCAGGGTTGATCTTAAGCCTTGCGGCATCGGTATAGCATTCTTGCTGAAAGCTGATGATATTATAGGGGTTTTGCTCCATCATCGGCAGCCAATAGATAATAAACTCATTCGCCTCTCTTCGGTTAAGGCCGAGTTTCTGCAAAGCCTTCTCCAAGAAAGCGCTCGTTTCTTCGCCTTTAACGCAAAAGCCTTCGGAAAGATCATAATCCGCCGCGATCTCTCCTTCCCAATAGAGATAATTATAGCTTTGGCCTTTTTGATCCTTCAGAGTGCCATCGGGAGAAGCGATCACCTGCCAGCCCTCTTGATAGGCCGGATAGGTGCAGGTAAGCTTCCCTGCCAGATCGAGTTGCACCGCAACCTCTTGCTCTTTTTCCGGATAAAGATAGATCACCGGTTTATAGCATACCATGGGATCGGGCTCAAAGGTGCTCTCCTCAATGGTCAGAAGATCGCCTTCCATGCGATGCGTTCCGGCATCATAATAACTATTTTCATAGGTTACTGCCACTTGATCTCCGGGGCACCAATTTTCGGGCAGAGCGCCATTAATCTTAAGTTGATAGGGCATGGGAATCAAAGGAGCGGCAAAAAAGCAATCGGCATAGATCTCGGAGATCACAACATCATTGACAAAGTTATCAAGATGCTTTGTTTCCTCTGTTTTCTCGATCCATTCCCCTTCAAAATTCATATGCCTTAAATTTCCGGAGCGGCTCCAGGAGATGGCCTTGATTTGGGCGGGATAAGATTCCATGATCCCCCCTGAATAAATAATATCCACCGCGGCCCCTTCCATCGCATCAAGCTCTTCCAGATCCCTTGCATTAAAACGAATGCGATCGGCGCTGCTGCGCTCTTCTTCCCCTTCCAAGGGTTCCACTTCAATCCAATAGCCGCTGCGCTCCTGAATAATGGCGGTGAAGCGCTTGGGGGCATCCTCCTGCTCCCATAAGGCACCAAGGCTCTTATGGGCATCCTTGCCAAAATAAACCTTGGTTTTTTGATAGGTGCCGCCCTCATGAATGCGGTTCCAATCAACAATTTTATAGGTTAGCGCCTGATACTCTCGCGTGCCGCCATCATCGAGAGATCCTTTGGGAATGGGAAGGGCAACCAAGACCAAAATCAAGGCAATTCCCAATAGCCCGAATAAAAGCTTCTTTTTCATGGCTTTATTTTTCCTCCTTCACCGAAAGCACCTGCCCCTTGGGATCGATTGCAACAACGCACCCGCTATTGGCGGGTAACCTTCCGTTATAAAAGCAGATCTCCCATCGGCCGCTATCGCTTTTAAAATCCGCCCAAACCTGCTCATAGGAGCGCAAGATCTCTTTCTTTGCCAAGGCAATGGCCTCCTGCTCATTGATGATTCCCTCCCCAACCTGCAAGGTGGCAAGGGTGGCCATAGCCTCTTGCTCATAATCGGCCCACCAAGAGCCCACCGATTCGGTATAGATGGTATAGGCGCCGGGAGTGCCCATGAGATGAATATAATTCCAAATTGCCGCATCATCATAGGTGCCCTGCTCGGCCTCATAGGCTCCAAGCTTCTTTTTCTCAATCGAAAGGCCGGTGCCGCAAACTCCAAATGCGCTGCTATATTCGATCCGCAGCCATCCTTCCTTGGCCGATTTGGGGGCAATTCTTAAATCAAAAAAGCCCTCCGCTTCCTTCCATTCGTATTTCCAGCTTTTAGGAAGAGAAATTCCAATGCTTCCGTAGCCCCTGCTCTTTTTGATCCATTCTCTTGGAGCGCTGCTGTTTCCACTGGAAGCTTTATCTTCATCAGCCGCCCCTGCCAAAGAATCTGCATAATATTTTATATCCCCCGAGGCTTCCGGCTCCCCGCTGCCGCCATTATAGACCATTCCGTCTCCATCAATTTTCAGCATAAAATGCGGGATCGCAAAAAGCCCGCCAATGATCAGGCAAAGGCATAAAGCGCTGCCCAGACCGATTCCATAGCGGATCCGCCGCCTGCGGCGGGCGATCCGCTCCTCGCTGCGCCGAAGGATCTCTTCTTTATATTCCTTCCATTCCCTCATTGCAATACCTCCTCTCCCAAAGCGGCGCGCAATTCTTTTTTAGCGCGATACAGAAGATTATCGATCTGCTTTTGCTTCTTTTTCATGATTTTTGCCGCTTCTGCATAAGTAAGCTCTTCAAAATAGACCAAATGAATCGCCGCGCCCATCTCCGAAGGGAGCCGATTGATCGCTTGGTGGAGCTCTCGCTTTTGCTCATTGGCCAAAAATTGCCCTTCCGGATCGGCAGATCTATCGGCGATCTCCCCCGCCTCCGAAAGAGGCTCAAAGCGAATCAGTTTGCGGCGCTTTAAATAATCCAAAGCGCGGCTGCGCCCGATCATAAAGAGATAGGTTTTAAGGGTAACCCGAAAATGATACCGATGGCGATGCACAATCAGATCGGCAAAGGTATCGATCGCAATATCCTCCGCCACATTCAGATCCCCCACATAGCGGTTAATAAAAAAGATTAAATTGCCAAAAAGCTCCTTCATGATCTCATCAAAGGCGCTCTCTTCCCCCGCTAAATAGCGGCGATAATATTCCGCGGCGCGATCCATCGATGATCCCTCCTTTGCCTTTTCACCTCTTATACGATTGAACGCTTTAAATTCCTTATTTTTATTATAGCATAGATGAAAGCACAAAAAAAGAGGCTGAAAAACAGCCTCTTATTTTATTCCTCTTGTTGATTTTGCTCCGATTGATCTTCATCGGGATTGGGTTCGGTTGGATCCGCGGCATTTTCCGAAGGCTTCTCTTCCGCAGGATCGCCTTCAGCAGGGCTCTCTTCCGAAGAATCACTCTTCTCTTGCTCTTCTTCGGAACCCTCGGCGCCTTCCGGCGGTTGGGCGGAGTTATCTTCTTCCAAATCCCCTTGCTGCCCCTCTGATTGCTCGGCGGGAGCGCTCTGCCCCTCTTGCTGCTCATTCGGTTGGGTAGAGTTCTCGCCCTTGATCAGGGCTTCTTCCTCCGCGGTTTGGGGAGAAAAGCCGGGCCATGCATACTGCTTATCTTCCAATGGCTCTTCGGCGGTGCTTCCCCATTGGGAAGAGAAGGTAACCTCGGCTTTGCGCAAGGGTGCAACGCGGATATAAATTGCGCGCTTCTCAACAGTAACCTCTGCGCCATTTTCAAGATAGGTGCCGATCGGTTGGGAATAATAATGATAAAGACCATCTGCCTTTGCGTTATTGACCATATCGGTGGCGACCATGATCTTGCAATAGCCCACCGAGGCGGTAGACTCGGCAGATTTTTGCAGGGTAAAGATATAGATCTTTTCTTCAGTTCCTGCGCTATTATCCAAAAGATAAGCGCCATTCTCCCCTGCAACAAGGCCATCATCGGAGGCGATCTCCAGATTATAGGAGGCCGCTTGAATGGAATTTACCTGCGTTGTCATATTATGAGTGAAAAAAGCAAAGGCAGAAAGGCTCATCACTGCCACGCAGAAAAGGATCATCACAACCGAAAATCCGATCTTCACTGCCAGCATTTTATCACTGATCTTTTCTTTACCGTGCTTTGCATCATACAATAGGTATTGAATAAATTCTTTCATTCCATCGGCCTCCTTTCTTCAGAATTTTAAAATGAAATTTATGCCTGCGTAGCGGTAACGGTAAGCCCAAGCTCCACTTGCGGAATATTTGCTCCGCGATAATTGGCCGCATTGCCAACCTCTTCCGGCATCCGCACCAGAATAGCGATATAACGCTCCTTATTGGGCTCCACGGTTACAGAATCTTCCTCGGTATAAAGATTTAAGGGAAGATCGGCGGTTTCATCGGGGAAGCTGCTCGCCGATTGAATTTTTGCAACCTCGCGGGTAAGGGCGGCTTCGCTATCCCCGAAGATCACCCCATATTTCAGATAATTAGGCAGATAGATCTCGTTGCCCAAAACGCTTGTTGCGGTATGCACCGATTGAACATCCACCGCAAGCTTATAGGTAAAAGCAAGATCCCCTGCATTTTTCACCTTCAGATAGACTACCTGAAGATACCCCGGCTCATAAAGAGCATTTGCATCGAATACTGCAGTGGTGGCATCCACCGGTTCATAATCGGCCCCCTTCTTATAGGAAACCTCCAAATCAAAATCACCAAAAATAAAGGAATTGCGCAGCACCGCAGAGGAATCATTAAACCATGCAAGAGATGCTCCGGTACCCATCAGGCCCCAGATCACCAAAAGCACTAAGCTGAGGGCCAGAGCGACTTTTGTATAGATTTTAGATTTTTGCTTCACGCTCCATCCCTCCTTTCAAGATCTTCGCGTTACTTTTGCTCTTTTCTTTTTCTTTGCGCCCAAAGGGGCAGCAGGATCATCAGCGCCAAGGCAAGGGCCATTGCACCGATCCAAAGCTCCATCTTAAATGAATCGCCTGTTTTGGGATCCTCCTTTTCGATGGGAAATTCTTCTACTTTAAATTCCCAATCCAGATAGCCGATCTCTTGGCTATATTCATTGGTCAACGAGGTTGGCACATCTAAAATCACCCGAAGATCCACCTTGCCGCCGGAATAAAGGGTGCCAAGGCATACCCAATCGGAAAGCTGGGCCGCCTCATTAGCTGCCGCATCAAACATTTTTGCGTTTTTCTGCCCATCAAGCTTTTCAACCCGCAGCTTTAGTTGAGATAAAAAGTCTTTGGAATTTTCATGGGCGCCAAGGGCGCGCATATAGATCTTTACCTTCACCTTATTGGAAGCCTTATTTTGAACAGTGATCCCCTGCTCCAAGGAATCGCCGGGCATAACACCCTTAAAATCCTCGAAAAGATCGGTAGGAGAATATTTGCTTCCGGGAGCGAAGATAAATTTACCGGAATCCTTCGAATAGGTTACATTGCCTGCCGCCGATGCGGGGAAGGCTGCCAGCAGCATCAGAAGGGCCAAAAAAATTGTTAAGATCCTTTTCATGCTTCCACCTCCGGCCAGCCAAGGGCGCTGGAGGGATCATTGCCCTCTATGGGATTATTTTCGCTCTGCACTGCTTGGGCTTCAACAGTGAGTTGAAGGGTGGAACCAAGATAAGCATTATCCACCTTGCTCCCCACAATTTCAACATGAGAGAATACCGCAGGCGTTTCCGCTTTCGGCTCCACAATGCCGAGATAATAATACCAGCCATCTACCCATTTCCATTGGGCTTCATCAATATTAAGTTTAAAGCAATCCTCCACCGAAAGCTCTTCGGAATTGATCCCGTATACGGGGCGCACCCGCAGGTAGAAGGGATGCTCGCATTCGCTCTCAATGGTTACCCGCTTGCTGACCACATCACCGGGCAGGATATAAACCCCTTCCTCCGGAAAGGGCAACCCCTGATCGGTGGTTTCATGAATGCTGAATTGAATATTACCGGAGGTTACCACATTTGTGGCCTTGCCGGTAACGCTATAATAGGCCAAAGAGCCTTGGCTGAAGAGTGTCAGCAACATGGCGATCAGCGCAATGACGCAAAAACGCAGCTTTAATTTTGCCACTATGGTTTCCTCCTTTTCTTTAGAATTTGATGGGCATCTCTTTGCCCACATTATTATATTATATCTCTTTATTCTGCATTTTTCAAGAAATCTATCCTTAAAACCTGCCAAAAAAACAAGCAATTTCCTGCAATTTTTCGGCAATCCAAACCCCGCAATCCGCTTCCGAGGCTTGGATTGCCGCCCGATCCCCAAAAGGGAATCGGGCAAGCCGAAAAACTTTTTATTTTGCCACACCATTCACAGTGAAGGGATTGGTGCCTACCTTACGACCATAGATTACATCGCTGTTGGCAGTACCGAAAACGGTATTGCCGGAGCAATCCTTGGTGGTGATGCTGGCATTGGTGCAATAGAGATTGGAGCCGATTACATAACCGGTCTTATCCACTCTCTCGCCGGTTACAGTGCAGCCAACCACCTTTGCATCGGTGATCTCAGCCTCATAATAACCCATTGCCCCAACGATAGCACCTGCGCTGGCAGCGGAAGCATTGATGGTGGTATTGGTCACAGAGCAGCCATCGATCGTCAAAACATCGGGATCTGCATAACCGATCAAGCCACCCACACCGCTCAGATCAGCAGAAACGCTGATATTGGAATCCTGCAAATGGCAGTTGCTCATGGTAACGCTTGCGCAACGATTGGCATAAGCAATAAAGGCAGCAGAGCCGGAATTATAAGACTTTTCGCTGACCTCCACATCGATCAAGGTAAGATCCTTGATCTCAATGGAAGTATTGCCGAAATGGCAATCACCCAACAGAGGCGCATTCAGGCCGCTGATGGTATGGCCGTTACCATTAATGATAATATGCTTCACAGAATTGGGAGCATAAGCGATCAAATCCAGCGGAGTCCAGATTTCTCCATCGGCCAGAGTGATATCCTCGGCCAGAGAAACGGTGGCGGTATCGCTGGAGACGGAGGGAGTCAGGGCAGCCTGCAGCTCTGCAGCAGTGCTGACGGTAACGGTGGGAGGAGTATAAGGTGCATTACCGTATTCCGCATTGATATCGTAGGTGGAATCAATGCTATCTACTTCCTTATTTACCTGAGCGGCATAAACAGTGATGGCCACCTCATTAAGAGTAAGCCCCATATAATCATTGCCGGCTTCGGTATCCATCGTACCATTGATGGTAATCAGGGGGCTCTTCTCATTGGGAGCCAGAATAATATCGGTGGTAGCAAAATAGCTATCCATTGCGGTACCGCCGATGGTGAAATCGATCACATCCAGAAGCTCGGTATCACCGGTAGCGGCAGCAACATCTACCTTATATTTAAGGTAGAGATCACCCTTATTCACAATATAGAAACTTTCCAAATTGTAAGATGCACCCGGCTCCCAAAGAACAGCCTCGTTCTCATGGCCGGCAGCCTTTTGGAAGGTAAGAGTCTTACCGGAAAGAGAGGTGGTGCCATCGGCGGCTACAACATCGATATCCAAAGTACCGGACTTAATAGAGTTCACGCCGGTGGTAACGCTATCGGTGAACCATGCATAGGTGGTGCCGATCAGCATAGCGATGCAAAGCATCAGGGAAAGTACGCTCATCAGCAGAGCGCGTTTAGTAGTTTTTTTCATGATATTTCTCCATTGCGGCATTGCTGATGCTGAAAAGCGCCGCTGAATGCCGCGAAATTTGCGGCGCTTTTGTTTTTTCGCCTCTCCCCCAATGCCTTGGGGGAGAGAACGGTAATTTTTTTAAAATTTCTGCTTAACCCTTCCAAACGGTGAAGGTGGAGGGAGCATTCAAGGTATAGCCGCCGGTGGGAGCGGTGGGCGCCTTCTGATCATCTACATCAGTATTAGACAATACGATCTGCCCATAGCTGCCGGTGGCAGTAAGGGTATTGGTGGCATCCACATTCAGGGTATATGCGCCGGTCAGGTTACGCACCAATACGGGAATAAATGCATTGATCTTATTATTCTCAAGAGTGAGAGAGGTGGTTTCGGTACCATCGGCGCGGATACCATAGGCACCGGCAACATCGGTATTGATCACACAATTCTTGATCACATTGTTTTGACCGGCACCGATAGAGATACCGTTTTTGCAATCGATCAGGGTGATACCATCGAACACATTGCCTGCGCCGCCATAATTTTGAGCAAAGGAATGCAGGCCGATACCGGTGCAATTCTTAAAGGTATTATTGAAGCACTGGCGCAGCTTGGTGGCTGTTGCAGTGCGATAAGCAGCGCCGGTGGCGGTGAAGGTGCAGTTCTCAACCAAAACATTATGAGCATAGCGAACAGTGCCCACTGCATTATTGGAATCGATGAAGATCATATCCTTCTCATCGGTCTCAAAGTTCACATTGCGGATCACCAAGGTCTCGCTATCATTATAAGCTTCGGAATTGCCGTCCAGCTTGATGGACTCGGTAATGGTCTTGCCGTTGCCTTCGATCACGATCTTGCGATCATTTTGCTCCAGCAAGAGGGGCTCATCGATATCATCATTGAGCACAATGACAACCTCTTCGCCAGCCTCGGCAACTGCCTTTTCGATCTCATCGGCATTAGATACCACCTTGACATCGCTGATATTCTCTTCCTCTACACCGAAGGTATAGGAATAGGTGCCGATGGTATGTTCGGCAACCTCTTCTCCATTCTTTGTCTCAAAGAGTTTAAGCGCAACTGTCAAAGTAACGCCCTTCATGATATCCTCATCGGCAGCAGCGACACCACAACTGAATTCCTTAACTTGATTAACAATTGCCTCATAAGTCCAAGCGCCAAGAACAGGCTCCAGCAAGCGGATCTCTTCACCGGCTTTTACATCCATGGGATTATGGAAGGCAACCCAAGTATTGGGTGCAAAGCTATGATACATTCCTGCCAGAATGACGGAATTTGCAGGGATATCCTTATCAACGCTTACCACGAAATCTGCATTCCAATCAGCAAAATCGCCTGCATCATCGGGAGCAATGAAGGTAAAGGAAGTTGCAAGATCAATCGGACCTTGCACCGCGTTTCCGCCAACCCAATTGGAACCATCAAACAAAGTTGTGCCGGCTTCGGCATTAGGAATTGTCTGCACACCATCATTGGTTACCTTTGCAACCGGAACTTCCAGATACTCGGCGCTTGCATCATAAGTATTGCCGTTGCTATCGTATTCCGACTCCACTTGAGTTGCATAAACAGTGATGGAAATACCGTCGATCTTCTTATTCTGATATTCATTTCCGGCAGCGGGATCCATAGTGCCTGCCAGATTGATCAAGGCGCTCTTTTCACCGGGCTTGAGCATCTTATCGGAGATATTGAACTGCTCCAGAGGAGTGCCGTCCACAGTGAATTTGATCACCTTCAGCAGCTCGGCATCGCCGGAAAGACCATTGATAACAATCTTATATTTCAAAGCAAGATTGCCCTTATTCACAATGGCGAACTTATCCAGCTCAAAGGTAGCGCCGGGCTCCCAAAGAATATTCTTATTGCCGTTCTTATCCCGAAAGGAAAGGGTTTTACCCTCCAAGGATTTTCCGGCAGCGTCCACCATATCCACTTCCAGAGTACCGGATTGGATCTGGTTCACACCGGTGGTAACGCTATCGGTAAACCATGCATAAGTAGTGCCGATCAGCATGCTGATGCAGAGCATCAGGGAAAGAACGCTCAAAAGAAGAGCGCGTTTAGTAGTAGATTTTTTCATTTTTCAGGTTTTCTCCTATTATGCGGCGTTTTGCTCGACCGCGGCGCTATTGAATGCCGCCAATATATAGCGCCACTCCATTGAAAATGGAACAACTAAACCCAAAGGTTAGGGCTCGACATACTCGGTACCGGCTGCCCAACCAACATAAGAGAATGCCTTATAAGCATTGTTGGCCTCTGCAACAACGGTATCCACAGGGATATTATCAGACTGAATGGCATCGGCCTTCACATCGATGGTGAAAGCATCGTCGCCAAAGGTCATATCCTCGGTCTGCAGAGCGGAAGGAATGGTTACCTCGGTAAAGAGGGGCTGGGTGGCAGCGCCCTTTGCAATGGTGCCTGCATAGTAATAAACATAGGTGATGGTATCTGCATTGGTATCGCGAACGGGAACATCATAGCGCACCCAGTTGGAATCGATCTTCACCATCTTTTCCAGAATGGTATTCTCTTCGCCGGCAGCAGTCAGGTCGTACTTATCAGCAGCAGCAACCCAAGCAGCGGAATCGGAAAGAGTAACAACCAAGCGGGCATACATGGAATAATCGCCCTCGTTCTTTACAGCAGGATCCTTTGCCAGAACAGAGTTGGGCGCAATATGGGTATACTGATTACCATCATCTTCAGGGTCGTTGGATTCAAATACATCTACCTCAAAATCAGGAGTGCCGTCTCCATCGGTGTCATCAAACATGAAGGTATTGGTTACTTTATCGGTGGCATTGAACCAAGCCAAAGAGCCCATGGAGAGGATCGCAATCAGGCATACAGCCAAAGCGGCCACAAAAATTTTTCTCTTAGACATTTGCTTTTTCTCCTTTCATATTTTTATTCTATATCGCGGCTTTTGCCGCCCATAAAATACATGTTTTATTTCCTGCCCGCTCCCCGCAAAGAGGAGCGGGACAGGCAGGCATTTTATAATTTATCGCCGAATAAATCAAGCGTTGTCCAAAACGGAACCGGTAATGGTGGCGCCGTTATTGGTGAAGATGGTTTCGGTGATGCCATCATCGTAAACATAGATATCACCATTGAAGGTACCGCCGTTGAGCTCTACCTTTGCGGTATTGGGTGCGCTGGTGAAGGTGGGGTTGATGAACAGAGTCATCTTATCAGAAAGATGATCAGAAGCGCCATCGGGATCTCTGCCCACATTGAAGGTACCGCCATTAACGGTCAATTCAGCAGGGTTATAAACGCCAACACCGTTGAAGGTACCGCCATTGATGGTTGCCACAGAAGCCACGGTGCCATAGATATTATCAATCATCAGACCAAAGCCGGTGGAAGATTCAAAGGAACCGCCGTTAACGGTCAGATTGCCGTTGCTGTAAACAGCGGCATAATCGCCCTTAACGGTGCCGTTGCCTTGGATGGTCAAATTACCCTTATTCCACACTGCGCAGATCCCATTGGGGAAGCTCACAGCCGGAGCAGTAATAACGCAACCATTCAAATCAAGCACAACGGTCTTGCCTTCTTCGATCATAGCAGGAGCATCAAGAGTGATGTCCTTATTCAGCACTACAACAGCGTTTTTGCTCTTGGCTGCAACGTCAATCGCTTCCTGCAAGGTTTCACAGCCATAATATTCATAATAGTAGTTCCCGCTGCCGTCTTTATATCTAACGGCTGCAACCGCTTCCATATTTTTACCAACTACATTCGTTGAATTGGAAACAACAATACTGCCGGTGTCTGTTGCGTTTTGGAATGCAGTGCAGGGATCACCCTTTTCATTCTTTGCAATAACAGATCCGCCGGTGATGGTAACAACCGTGCCTTCGGCAGAGGTAGTACCGTCATCGTTCAATACAACGGTAGTGTAGTCCTCAACATTGCTAACATCATAGTTGGAAAGCTTGGAATCAGTTACATTTGCGGTAACATTCTTGCCCCAGATATTCAATGCGATATAGCCGGTGATATCAGAGTTGACAATTTCAACCTTCGCACCGTTGGAAGAGCCGGGCAGGTTGATACCATAGAGAGCTTTGGAGGTTTTGCCGGTAAGGGTAACGTTATCAAGAGTCAGGGTACCGGTGGTATTGTAGTTGATACCGCGATTGCAGTAACCGCCGGTAACATTAATAGTCAGATCCTTAACAGTAAGGTTTGCACCGTCTGTTTCCTTGGCCACATCGATTACGCGATCATCTTTACCATAGCTCAAGGTATTACCAAAGCCGTAAATAACAGTATCCTCGGTAACGCTCAACTTTTTGCTGATGGTGATATCGTTCTTGAAGATAACGCTCTTGCCTGCGCCAATTGCAGCAGTCAGCTCTGCCTCGGTGGCAACAACGGTTGCCTGCAAAGCTCTAACTTCGCAAAGGTGAGGAGCGGTATAGGTGATTTTGCCATCTGCAACGGTGGTGGTTGCGATGATCTCGCCATCATGAAGAACGGTAACAGTCTCGCCATTGGCAATGCCGCCGGCAGGAAGAACGACGGTGATATCACCGCTAACCTGTTCAAGGTCGATGATCTTACCATTCTGGTCAACCAATTCAACAGAATCAAAGGTAATGGTATTGGCAGCGGTATCAACCTTCGGCTCGGTATGAACAAGAGCTACGCTGGTTACACCATCGTCGGCCAATTCCTTTTGAAGATCAGCAGGAACCTCGATAGCAGCATCTTCTGTTTCTACCTTTACAGCTTCGGTAGCTGCATCGGAGATGGCTACAGGCAAGGAAACGATCGGATAGTCTGCAGCGCTATCATAAGTATTGCCGAAGCTATCATATTCGGCAGCCAGCTGAGCAGCAACTACAGTGATCTTCATGCCGCTCAAGGTCTTGCCCATATACTCATTGCCGGCTTCCTCTCTCATGGTGCCGGTAATAGTGATGAGCTCGGACTCATCGCCGGTCTGGCCCGCAGGAGCCAAGGGCTTATCATACTGCGCGGCAAAATAGGTATCCATATCGGTTCCGCCAACTGTGAAATCAATCACATCCAGCAGTTCTTCATCGCCGGAGAAGGCAGTGAGCTCCACTTTATATTTCAGGTGGAGATTACCGGTGTTGACGATCTTGAAGGAATCCAAATTAAAGCTTGCGCCGGGCTCCCAAAGGATATCCTTCTTACCATTAGCATCCTTAAAATAAAGAGTGCCGTTTTCGAGGGTAGCACCGCTTTCATCAACGATATCTACACTCAAGGTACCGGAAGTGATGGAATTCACACCGGTGGTTACGCTATCGGTAAACCATGCATAAGTAGTACCGATCAGCATTGCAACGCATACCAGCAGAGAGAGAACGCTCATCAGCAGAGCGCGTTTAGTGGTCTTTGCTTTCATTTTTGTTTCTCCTTTATTTATTTTGACCGCCGAAGAAAGCACCCCGCACTCTACACCGAGTGCTTCTCTTCCCGTTCCCCGCAAAGAGGAGCGGGACAGGCGGGCATTTTAAATTAGGTTAGGGCTTGGCGATATCTTCCCAACCGTCGTTTTCAAGCCATCTGCCAAGGTAGCCGTTGAAGGTACCACCGGTAATGGATACGGTTTCTTTATCGCCCTTATAGCCGCCACCAAACTGAACATCACCATTGAAGGTACCGTCGGTGATAGTTACCTTGGTATTAGCAAAGCTATTGCCGTAGGAATAAGAGTAGACAGCCATCTGAGTGCCACTGAGAGTGCCGCCGTTGATGGTAAGATTCACCTTGGGAGCAGTTGCAGCGCTACCGCCTGCAAGATGAATCCAGATGGCGCGTTTACCACTAATGGTACCGCCATTGATGGTTACATTGTTCTCAGCAGTTGCGCTTGCAGTATTCATACGAATGGCAACATCGCCACCGCTCTGGATGATTTCACCACCGTTGATGATCAAGGTAGCGCCTGCATAGTTATCGATAGCATAACTTGCACCGCCGCCTGCGGTCTTATTCTCAATCCTTACCCCATCACCGATCACAAGAGTACCGGAATTGGAAATGGTATTGGAAGCATAGGTGGGGAAGCCTTCAGGATACCAATCGGTATCGGGATGCTCGGCCTCTACAACAATAGAACCGCTACCGGTGATATTGAGAGTACCGTTATTTTTGATCAGAGCGGAAGTACCCGCAACAGTGTTAACGCCGGAGAGCTTCTTGCCGTTGAGGTCGATGGTGGCCTCGTTGGCCTTCTGGACAGCAAGGGGATTATCAATCAATGTGATATCATCCGCCAGCTTCACATTCTCGCCTGCAGCCAAAGCATTCTTCAGCTCAGTTGCATTATTTACAACAACAGGATACTCGGCATCCTTATCATACTGATCATCCTCGCTGTCAAACTCGGCAGTCTGCTGAGTTGCAAGCACATTGATCTTCACAGCGTTCAAGGTCTTGCCCATATACTCATTGCCGGCTTCTTCGCTCATTTTGCCCTGCACATTGAGCTCACCGGAATCAGCGCCGGGTGCCAAGGGCTTATCAATCTGTGCGGACCAGAAGGAATCCCAATCCTGACCGTTTACGGTCAGATCGATGACATCCAGAAGCTCGGTATCGCCGGTAAAGGCAGTAAGCTCTACCTTATACTTCAGATAAAGATTGCCCTTATTGATGATCTTAAAGGCCTTATCCAGCTTAAAGGTAGCGCCGGGCTCCCAAAGGATATTGCTGCTTCCGTCCTTATTCACGAAAGAGAGGGAGGTTACCGAATTGCCGGTAGCATCCACAACATCAACATCCAATTTACCGGAAGTGATGGAATTCACACCGGTGGTTACGCTATCGGTAAACCATGCATAGGTGGTACCGATCAGCATTGCAACGCATACCAGCAGAGAGAGAACGCTCAGCAGCAGCGCGCGTTTAGTGGTCTTTGCTTTCATTTTTTGTTTTCTCCTTTTTAGTTTTTCCGCTTTTTTGGAACAAGCGCTCCGCGCGTTGCACCAAGGGCCTCTTTCGGGAGTTTCTCTCCCCCTCCTTGGAGCAACCCATGGATCGCTTTTTCCTTTTCAGCGATCCAAAAGCAGAAAAAGCGATTTTTCTGCTTTTGGATCGCCGCCCGACCGCAGTCGGGATCGGCTTTTATTTTTCAAAATGCTCGCAAGGGGTATAGTCCCCTTCGAAATGGAATTCATGAAGAGTGCAGACCGGATGAGGCAGATCCACATCCTTCCAATAATGCTTGCAATCCTTGCAGCTTCGGGCCGCGGCGGTGCGGGGGCGATAATCCCCTGCGGCTTCCTTTGCCGCCCCTTCCTTTTTCTTTTTGGAAAAATCGGGAAGAAAGACCAACAGGATCAAAATGAGCCCAACGCCGATGGCAATATAGCTGCCCGGCGGATTTTGGATAAAATCCGAAACATAGCCAAGATAGGGAATAGCAAATTTTGCAACGCCTAATACATTTTTAAAATGCACCGGTTGGGCATCGGGGGTATCGTTGGCATCGCCTTTGGTATAAAAATGCTGCTTTTCTTCATCGATAGAGATTACCCGATGGGTTGCCACCACCAGATCCTCGTTCATTACAAAGGTGATCGGATCCCCCACCTTGATCTCTTGGGGATCCACTTCTTTTACATAGATCAGATCCCCAACGCTGAACGCCGGCTCCATACTGCCGGATAGAACAGTATAGACCTGAAAGCCCACCAAGCGGGAGCCCATCAGGAAGACCGCGCAAAGAACAATCAGCCCCACCAACACGGAAGATACAATGCTCCAGATCTTTTTCATTCCTGATCCTCCGCATTCTCTTCTGCTGCTTTTTCATCACTCGCTCCGCCCTTTTGCTCGGCAAGCTCCGCCCGAAGGGCCTTGAGCTCTTCCAGCATCTTGGCATTTTCTTCCCGCTCGGCTGCAATCTGAGCCTTTTCTTGCTCCATAGCCTCTGTTTGCTCCGCTTTATAGCGGCGGAAGAGGCGAATGCAGTTGATGCCCTGATAAAGGATCAGCAACAAAAAGGGAATAAAGATGCAGATGATATAACCCTGCGGGGTTTTCAGGAAATTAAAGAAGGTGCCAACCCCTTCCAGCTTTCCCTGATACTTACCCATAATATAAGGATAGGTTACAATGTTTTCATCATTGGTATCAGTGGTGGTACCATAGGTAATAAATCCGGGCTGGCCGGTGGCATCAACCGTTTTGGAGCGGATCTTATGGGTGATATTCTCGCCGAAGCTATCACTGTTTTGAGAAACATAAGTAATAATATCCCCCGGCTGCAGGGTAGAGGGATCCACTTCCTTCACAAAGATCAGCGCTCCTGCATTAAAATCTGTTGCCGCCATGGAGTCGGTATTTACAATATATGCTCGGTAACCAAAAAGATTGCGATCGTTGCGGTTAAAGGTGGTTACCGAGATCACGGTAAAGATCATCATAAATACCGCCAAGGCCACAACCATCCAGACCAAGGTAGCCTTGATGATGCTGAAGATTTTCTTAACTGTCATAAATAATTCCTCTCTCGATTTTATTGATTCGGGGAAGATACAAAAACATCCTTTTGAACGGGCAAAAACCCCTCAAAAGTCCTTTTAGGGATATAAACCCAATTTATGAAATGATACCATAAATCCCTGCTATTTTCAAGTTTGCCAACACGATTTCATTTATTTGTACACTTTTTCAGAACCCCCCCCGATTTTTTGTGTAGTTTGCCGTTTTTGTGGATTTTGCCTATATTTTCCGTAGAATTTCGAGTCTTAAATTCCTTGAATTTTGCGCAAAATCCGCCGCCGCATCTCTCCTCCATAAATAAGAATATAAAATTATGCAGGAAGCATAGTATTTTATGCTTTTTTCCATTCGTACAGGAGACGAGATCAAACTACACAGGGGACGGGGGTGTGTGTAAAAATAACACACACCCCTGTCCCCTGTGTAAGTTTAGTAAATCAATTATTTTTTCTTCGGTCTTTTAATTTTATTGAGCTTGGCGTTAAGGTCCAGAAGCTGCTCTTTGGTGAATTTTACATCCATCATGCCGCCCATCAAGGTGAAGAGCCGCAGAACGGTAAAGCCGCCCATCATGCTCATCATTTCAGGCCCGATTTCGAAGCCCATGGCTTCCATCTTCTTGCCATCCTTGCCTTTGCCGCCCATCATCTTGCCCATCAGGCCCATGAAGAGCAGCTTACCCTGCATGGTGGAGATGACATCGCTCATCTTATCATTCAAAGAGAGATAGCCTTCGGGTGCATCGATATCGAACCAATTCAGAACCGCGCCTTTTTCTACCAAGCGGTATTCCTCATTGAAGGCTTCCACTTTGCGGATAAAGCTCTCATCCTTATGAGCGCCGGCCACAGCCACCAGCTTGGTTTCGCCCTTATTGGGCACATCGAAATAGAAGAAATGATCGGGAGCCGCCTTGGTGCCGAGGGATACCCCATTGGCAAAGAGCTCCACTTCGGGCAGATTGGAATAAACCGTTACTTTGGTTACATCCTCTACCCGATCGATATAGCGCTTGCCGCAAAGATGCACAAAGGGATCATCGGAAAGCCATGCCTTATAGGCATAGAAGGAATCCTTCTTATATTTGCGATCGATGGTAACAAGCCCCTTATGGTTCTGGCCATTCTCGCCGCCTTCATTCCGCGCATCGGCGCCGAAATCAAACATATTCCATACATGGGTGGCCCACATATACTTGCGCGGGAAGAACTGCTTGATCAGCTCCTCATGATAATAAGCCTGATATTCCTCGGTATAATCCCCCTGCTTGGGATCGGAAGTATGCCAATTCAGCGCCTCGCACCCATATTCAGAGCAGCCGATGGGGATATTAGGATGCATCTCATGGAACTTATCGAACCAAGGACCATTCATATCGGTCTCGCCGCCATACCAGCCGAAATAGTGGTTATAGGATACCACATCGGGGATCTGCAGATAGGGATCATCCATTTTGCACATGGACACTGCAGCAATGGTAGTCTTTCTGGTGGGATCCATTTCGTGGCACATATCATTCAGGATCCGATGGTTTTCCAAAAGATCTTCATCGGAACCGCCGATGCCGATCTCATTAGAAAGGCCCCATACCACAATCGAGGGATGGTTATAGTTCTGAATGATCAGCTCTTTCATCTGGGAAATGGTATTCTCCCGACCGGTGGGCATATGCTTGGAAATATAAGGGATCTCGGCCCAGATGACCAAGCCATATTTATCGCAAAGATCATAGAAATACTGATCATGCTGATAATGGGCCAAGCGAATGGTAGTGGCGCCCATTTCGCGGATCAGCTTAATATCCTCTTCATGATCCTCTTTGGAAAGGGCATTCCCCTTCCCCCAGCGATCCTGATGGCGGGAAACGCCCCGCAGGGGATATTCTTGCCCATTCAGGATAAAGCCATTTTCGGGATCGATCTCAAAGGTGCGGCAACCGAAGCGGGTGCATACCGCATCGATCACTTCTCCATCCTCTAAAAGCTCTGCTTCGCAGCAATAGAGATAGGGATCTTTTTTACCATGCCAGAGATGCACATCGGGAATGAGCAATTCTACAGCAGTATCGTCGGTTTCCAAAGAAGCGATCTCGTTTTCTGCCTTATCATAAATGGTATAGCGAATGGATTGGCCCATTTTGCTGTTGGTTACCCAGGTTTCAACCTTCACCTTGGCATCCTTGCCCTCGATGGCAGGGGTTACCTTAATGCCGGGGCCACCATAGCAATCCAGATCAAAATGAGATTCTTTAACGCAGATAATATTCACATCCCGATAAAGGCCGCCATAGAAGGTGAAATCGGCCATCTGGGGATAAACAGTATCGTTGGCAGCATTATCCACCGCAATAACCAAAAGGCTCATTGCACCAAGATTTTCGGTAAGATCCACCCGCCAAGTGGAATAACCGCCATCATGGTGGGCAAGCTTTTTGCCGTCTAAATAAACATCTGCCGAGGAATTGGCGCCGCGAATCTCCAAATAATAGCGATCTGCTTCGGGCAGCTCCATTTTATTGATCCGCTTGGCATAATAGCCGGTGCCCCGATAATAATCATTATCGCCATCCTGCCCATCAATGGCATTCCAGCAATGGGGCAGGTTTACAAAATCCCATTTATTGGAAAACTCTGCGGGAATTCCATCGGCCAATTTGGAAAAGGCCCATTTGCTATTAAAATTAACAACGGTTCTCATCAAGAGATCCTCCTTTTTTCATTTTTATAATCATACCATACTTTTTAGCATAAAGTATGGCCATACTATGAATTTTTTCAAAAGGAGGGCTGTAAAAAGATTTTTTACAGCCCCTTTCCTTTCAAGAATTATTCTGCTTTGGGAGCCTCTTCGCCTCTGCCGAGTTCTTCGTTCATCTTGGCAAGGGTTTTCTTATCCAGATTATAAACCAAGCCAAGGCCGATATACTGAACAATAGCGGAGAAGAGGAAGGTGCCGGCTACCAGATAGCGCATCCGCACTGCAACCTCCCAAACCTGATTGCCTTCATTCTCGCCCACATAGCCAAGAGCAACCATAACAACCAAAACCAAAGCGGGGCCAACACCCTGCGCCAGCTTTCTGAAGAAAGAATGCAGGGAATATACAGTGCCTTCCTCCCGCTTGCCGGTCTTCCATTCATTATAGTCGATGGCATCGCCCATCATCGCCCAAGATACAGTGGAATAAATGCCAAGGCCCAAGGAGAAGATCAGCTGGCAAAGGATATAGATGATCAGATCCAAGCCGGTATTTTGGGGGAAGGTGATGAAAAGGCCGAGGCCTGCCAGAATCGAGCAGATAGAACCAAAGGTGGCCAATTCCTTCTTACCGAATTTGGCAACCATATTCCGCGCCAGCGGAGTAAATACAACGATGGGGATCATCGCAAAGAGCTGCACGATACCGGAGATCTGCACATTCTTAAAATAAGATTGGAATACAACGGTAACAGCGGTGGTAGCGCCCTGCATACCGATAAACATACCCATTGCGGCAATGGTAGCGCCGATCGCAGCGCGGTTCTTCAGGAAATTGACCATTGCTTTGAAAACATTGAATTTGGGCTGATCTTCATTCAGCTGAACAGGCAGCTCCACGCGGATCTCGGTATTGCGGATCATGAACTGGAAGCAGATGAAGCCCAAAACACCCATGATCAGAGCGGCGATGAATACCCGCTCACCGATCAGGTTATTATCCTTATCATAGATGATGAAGGGCAGAATAACCATCGGCAGCATATTGCCGAAGATGGAGCCAACAGACCGCCAGGCAGAAAGAGAAGCCCGATCCTTAACATCGTTGGAGATCAAGGAGAGCAAGGAACCATAAGGCACATTCGCCACAGTATAGAAAGCATCCCATACCACATAGCCGGCGATGAAGATGATCATCTTGGCCCAAACAGGAGCGGCGGGGAAGGGCAGAAAGCAGCAAGCACCGCCGACAATCAAGCCGATGGAGCCGATCCAAATATAAGTAAGGAACTTATTGCGCTTATAGGTGCGATGGTCTGCATCAATAATAGAGCCGATCAGGGGATCATTAATAGCATCCCAAACCTGCACAACGATCAGCAAGAGCGCATACCAAAGATCCATGCCCATGAACTGGGTCCAGAAGATCGACATGGTGCCCTTAAGAGCAAAGCTCATGTTGCAGCCGAGATCACCGGCGGCATAGGCAATACTGTCCCGAATGCCGAAGGGACGCTTTTGACGCGTAGTTTCCATAACATTTTTCCTTTCGTTTTTCCGCTTTCGCGGGCCTATTTTTGCTATTATGGCTTTATTATAATACACCCCTCATTCATAGCGTTAGCATTATTTTTATCTATTTTTGAATTATTTTTATCTTTTATCCACAATTTCTGTTGAAAATTCAGTCAAAATACACTATAATTATAAAAAATACGGTTTTGATTGGTAAAAAATCCTAAATTTCCAAAGGAGTAATTTATGTATTATCAGGAATATCTGCAATTTCTTGAAAATATGCTGAAAAAATGCCGCCTGCAAACCTTGCGCATGAATCCGAGCGCCATTTTGGAAGACCAAGTGGATCTGGGGCTAAGGCGGCTCCTCGGCAATCGGCAAGAGGAAACCTTTTATGATTTCTTTCCGAATCTTAAGGAGAAGGTGCTTTATCGGGTGGCCGATATCTTCTTCTGCCGCTTTCTTTTCTTTTTGCTCCCTGCCGGAGAGGTTTTCTGCATCGGCCCCTATTTGAACGAAGATCTTTCCCGACAAAGAATCATGGAGCTTTGCGAGCGCAACGGATTTCCGCCCAAAATGGCCAAGGATCTTGAGTTTTATTATACGGCACTGCCGATCATCAAAGAGGAAAGAGATATTCTTGCCATGGTAGATGCCTTTTTGGAATATTTATGGGGCGGCGCCGACCGCTATGAAACAGAAGAACTCTTTCGCCAAAATACCGCCGCTTTTCTGCCGGATTTTCTTCCCCGCAGCCCCCTTGCAGAAGGAGATTCTTCCCCCGATATCCGCGCTCTTGAGGATCGCTATGCCTTCGAAAACCGCCTGATCGAAGCCGTTTCCAAAGGAAATTTTCGCCAAGCGGAGCAGATGATGGGGCGGTTTTCTACCCTTGCCTTTGAAGCCCGCACCCCCGATCAGCTCCGCAATATTCAAAATTATTGCATCATTATGAATACCCTTTTTCGCAAAGCAGCGGAGAAGGGCGGTGTGCACCCTCTTTTTTTAGACCGCACCTCTTCGGGAATTGCAAAAAATATCGAGCTTCTTCATTCGGTGAGCGCCGCAGGCGAGTTTATGACCAAAATCCTGCGCACCTATTGCCGCTTGGTGCAAAACCATTCCTATGAGGGGCTCTCTCCTTTGATCCGCTCGGTGATCATGGCCATCGAGCAGGATCTTACCCAAGATCTTTCCCTTGCGGCCTTGGCAGCGGAGCGCAATGTGAGCCACGCTTACCTTTCCGCCCGATTCAAAAAAGAAACCGGGAAACCGCTTACCGCTTTTGTAAATGATCGGCGCATCGAGGCCGCCAAGCAACTTCTGCGCAATTCCTCTCTTCAAATCCAGACCATTGCCCAGCATTGCGGCATCTTGGATCTTCATTATTTTTGCCGCATCTTCAAAGCCGCCACCGGCAAAACTCCAACCGAATACAGAAGCGATATCGCAAGGCTGCAATAAGGGGCTGTAAAAATAGCCTGAACCGCAAAGGGCAGGAAATTACAAGGCCTTTTTACAAAGAAACTGAAGAAAACCAAGAATAATGATAGAAAATATCGAATTTTCGATATTTTCTCCCATTTGAATGCCCTTTGCTACCTTTAAACCGAGCCACTCGGCGTATCACATACGCCGTCGGGTATCCCGCGACCTATGGTCGCGGCTCGCCTTACGAAGGTTTCAAACAATTTTTCCGAACCCCAAAAAAGGGGCTGTAAAAAATTCATTCGAATTTTTTACAGCCCTTTTTTAATTTACTTGATTATATTTTTCTTCCTTTCGATATTGGGAGGGCGTCTTGCCCACCCATTGGCGAAAGCGGCGGGAAAAATAAAATTGATCGCAAAACCCAAGGCGCTCGGCAATCGTGCGAATGGATCGATCGGTGAGAGCAAGCTGCCGCTGGGCCTCGAAGCAGAGCATTTCATCAATATATTGCCCCGGTGTTTTCCCCAGTTCCTTTTGGAAAAGGCGGGAGAGCCCTGCTTCCGAAAGATAAACCCGCTCCGAAAGCTCCCGAACAGAAAGTTGCAGAGATAGATGCTCCCGAATGAAGGAAAGAGTTTTGCGCACCGGACGGGAATATTCCACCTTTTCTGCCTGAATTCCTGCCTCCTGCAAAAAGGCAGCCAGATCTTCCAATACCGCCGCCTTCATTTTCAGCACCGCGCCCACAGCGCGCTCCTCTTTTAATTGCTGCAAAAGCGCATGCCTCCCTGCAGGCAGCGGCAATTCAAGGATCTGATGAATGCCGGTGCAAAGGTCATAGCCGTCGCTTCCCATCAGATTGATATGAAAATAAAATTTTTCCGCATGAGAGGGGCAATTTCCCCGAAAAGGCAAGCCGGCGGGAATTAAATACATAAAGCCCGCCTTCATTTGGATACGGCCGCCCTCCCATTCCAAAAAAGCCTCTCCATCAACCGGATAATAAAGGCGAGAATAAGGGCTGCAAAATCCCTGATTCCATTTTTGATCCAAAAGCGCAAAGCTGGCATCGGAAAATTTCGGGTTCCATAGATTCAGTTGATCGCTCATCTGCAAACGACTGCTTTTCATAAAAAAACACCATTCCTTGAAGAAAAAACACATGAAAATAAACAGGATTTTCGTTAAAATCAAGATAAAATCCATATTTATTTTATCATATCTTTCAAAAAATGCAAGAAAAAGGGCTGTAAAAAATCAATCAGATTTTTTACAGCCCCTTTATTATACTTCTTCGCCGTTTACATAAGTAGAAAGCACCTTGCCGTCAGCATTATATTTTGTTCCGTTATATTT
>JAZPYP010000017.1:0-4006 GCA_045544255.1 Eubacteriales bacterium
AATTTTTTACAGCCCCTTTTAAAAACGGCCATGAAGCATTTCGCTTCATGGCCGTTTAATTATTCTTCAGCAGCTTCCTCTTCGGTGAAATCGGTTTCAAAGGAAAGATTGGCGGGAGCAATTTCGGCATTCTTCTTTTTAAGATGCTTCAAAACCAAAATAGTTGCGCAAACTGCGGCGGCTACGCTTAAAATAACAGAAATTAAAATAATAACATGGCTTTTTTTCATTGGAAAAGCCCCCTTTCATAGCAAATATCATATTTCTACCTTTATTATAACAACCGATTTTGAAAAAATCAATTATTTTTATGATTTTTCTTGCCGAAAAACCGCAAATTGGAAAATAATAAAATAAAGGATCTCCAAAATGGCTCCGCCGAGATAGGCCATCAAGGTGGGGCGGCCGGTCAGAGAAGCAAGGGAAAGGATCAAATAGTTTATGATAGCGGCAGAGAGCAGGGTAAGCATAATGGCGATCATTGCTTGGGTGGCAATGGTGAACCCTGCTTTCCCGCTTTGAGGATATGCAAAGATTTTCAAGGCGGTAAAGAGAAGGAGCAATCGCAGGAAAAAGGCGGCCATGGCAGGAATGGCCAAAAATCGCTCCGCTAAAAATTCCAAAAGGCCGGTTGCCAAAGCGATAATAATGTATTTCAGAATCTGCCCTTTATGGGCCAAAAGATAATCATACGCCCGATCGGCGCGATGATGGATCGATTGCTTTTTTGCCATGGGAAGGCTCCTTTAAAATTTATTTTCCATCATTATATCATGGTTTTTCAAAAATGAAAAGGCCCGCGCCCAAAAAAGCGCAGACCTTTTCACCAAACAAAAGAGAAATATGAAAACTGTAGCTGTGGCTACAATGAAGATGATACCATAAAAATATGAAAATAGTATGAATGAAGGGTTAAAAAGCAGAAAATAATTTTTGAATGATTGACATTTTTAGTGGTAAGGGGTATACTTGTTTAAGATTAATTTTATTAAGGAAGTGATTTTAATGGGATGCACCCATGATTGCAATTCCTGCTCCTCTAATTGCGCCGGTAAGGGCGCTCCGGAGAGCATGATAGAAAAGCCCCATGAGCTCAGCAATGTGAAAAAAATCATCGGCGTTGTCAGCGGTAAGGGCGGAGTCGGAAAAAGCTTGGTTACCTCGCTTTTAGCGGTTACCATGCAGCGCCGCTCCAAAAATGCGGCTATTCTGGATGCCGATATCACAGGCCCCTCTATTCCGAAGGTATTCGGCATTAAGGGCAAGGCGGAATCCGATGGCAATGCCCTTTATCCGAGAAAATCCAAGATGGGCACCGATGTGATGTCGATCAACCTGCTGCTGGAGGATGAGGAATCCCCTGTAGTATGGCGCGGGCCGGTTATTGCAGGCGCGGTCAAGCAATTTTGGACCGATGTGATCTGGAATGATGTGGACTATATGTTTGTGGATATGCCGCCGGGCACCGGCGATGTGCCGCTGACTGTTTTCCAATCTTTGCCGGTTGATGGCATCATTGTGGTAACCTCTCCTCAGGATTTGGTTTCCATGGTGGTGGCGAAAGCGGTGAATATGGCCAAGATGATGAATATTCCCATCATTGGTATTATCGAAAACTATAGCTATCTTAAATGCCCCGATTGCGGCAAAGAGATCAAGGTATTCGGCGAAAGCCATGTGGCCGAGATCGCCGAAAAGCATGGGCTGCCTCTTTTGGCAAGATTGCCCATTGATCCCGCCCTTGCTTCCCTTTGCGATAAGGGCATGATCGAGCTCTTTGAAGGCGATTATATGGAATATGTTGCCGATGTTTTAGAGAAAAACTAAAGAAAACGCTTTTGCCGAAAGGCAAAAGCGTTTTTTTATCGCCTTCTTGGTTAAAATAGACCAAAAGGAGAGATGAAAAATGATTCCAACGGATTTAATGATCGAGCAACTGGAGGCGGCAAAAATGCCCCTGCCCCAAGGAATTTGCAATCGGCAAAAGGAGCTTTCTCATTGCAAGGTAAGCTGCGTTACGGTGGAAGGGGAGGAGGGCGCCAAAGCCATTGGCAGGCCTGCAGGAAGATATGTAACGGTGGAGACCGAAAAAACCTATGAGATCGGGGAGCCTGCCTTTGAGCAGATCGCAGATGAGCTTTCGCAAGAGATCAGAGATATGCTCCAAAAGCGAAAAAGGGTATTGATCATCGGCATTGGCAATCCCGCCATCACCCCCGATAGCCTTGGGAAAAAGGCGGTGGATCGCATTATGGTTACCCGCCCGATGGATCCTCTTCCCGATGGGTATAGCGTTGTTTGCGCGATTGCTTCGCCGGTTTTTGGCCAAAGCGGCATTGAAACCTTTGAATTGGTAAAGGGCATGGTGGGGGAGCTAAAGCCGGAGCAGGTGATCCTTATCGATGCGTTGGCCACCTCCTCCCTTTCCCGCCTTTGCAAAACCGTGCAGCTTGCGAATGTGGGCCTTGCGCCGGGGGCAGGGGTAGGGAATTGCCGCCCCGCCTTGGATCGGGAAAGCCTTGGCGTGCCGGTGATTTCGGTGGGAATGCCAACGGTTGTGGATTGCCGCGCCCTTTTGGGCCATGCTCTGGGGGAGGATTGGGAGGCTTTTGCCGATGCCCTTCATCCTTATGAAGAAAGCCTGATCGCGGTGCCCCGCCAAATGGAGCTTGCCACCGATATGGGCGCGCGGATCATTGCTTTTGCGCTGAATAAAGCCCTTCATGGCGATCTCTCCACCGAAGAAATTCTGCGGTATTTATATTAAGATAGGCTCATATACTGAAGGGAGAAAGGCGGTGGCGAGATGAAAAGGTGGATAAGCATTCTCGGAGCGGTTGGTTTATTGGTGGGCATCTGCTGCAGTTGGCAATGGTGGATGCCGCGCATGGCAGAGCTGGCTCTTCGGGAGGCAAGCGCCTTAAATTTCAGGCGTCTGGGAGTGGTGGCCCTGCAATATACCGATCCGGTAATGCGCTCGGTGGGAAGATATCTTAAAGAAGATCTTCTGCCGGAGGAGGACGAGCATTTTCTTTATTTTAAAAAAGAAGAGAGCGAGCCGCCCCTCGATGATTCCATCAAAGCTGCCAATCTTTCTGCCATTTCAGGAATCTATCGGGAATATAACGGAACCGCAGTGGCTAATGCCACCGATTATGAGATTGAGGAGCTTTTGGAGCGTTCGGTGGCAATGCCCCAATTTGAAAAAAGCGGCCCCGCCATTCTTATTTACCATACCCATACAACCGAATGCTATCGCAACGAAAAGGGCATCAGCAATACCACCGATGAGAGCCAAAATGTGGTGGCGGTGGGGGAGCGAATGGCAGAGGTTTTCCGCGCAAAAGGGTATGAAACCATTCATCTGAAAGAGGTTTTTAATCAGCCCAAGTTCAGCGGCTCTTATGGGCGCTCCATGGCGGCGGCGGAAAAGATCCTTGCAGAAAATCCCTCTATTAAGGTGGTTTTGGATGTTCATCGGGATTCCATCTCCAGCAACGGGGTGGATTATTATCCCGTTACCAAGGTGCGGGGCAGGGAAGCGGCGCAGGTGATGATTGTATGCGGAACGGGCGCCAATGGCCTATCCCATCCGCATTGGAAGGAGAATTTTACATATGCTCTGGAGCTTTCCCGAAAAATGGGAGAGCTCTATGGGGAATTTTCCCGCCCTGTCAACCTGCGAAAAGATCGATTCAATACCCATTTTACGCCCCATACCCTTCTTTTGGAGATGGGCAGCGAAGCTAATACTCTGAACCAAGCCCTTTATGCAGGGGAGCTTACAGCCCAAGCCATGATGGCTCTTTGGGAAGAGGAATGAAATGATTTTTCGGTGCAAAAATCAACGGATGCTTAAGTAAATACGAACGATCCGAACCTGCCTAAAATGGCAGAATTTCGGCGCTTTTCGGCTTGTCGAAGGTTTGCAGGCGTCAGCCTTGCAAACTTCTTCGCGCCAAAAATCATCCAAAATTCTGCACATTTTAAGGTCGAAGAATTTTAA
>JAZPYP010000018.1:0-4743 GCA_045544255.1 Eubacteriales bacterium
GTCGCGGGATACCCGACGGCGTATGTGATACGCCGAGTGGCTCGGTTTTAAGGTAGCAAAGGGCATTCAAATGGGAGAAAATATCGAAAATTCGATATTTTCTATCATTATTCTTGGTTTTCTTCAGTTTCTTTGTAAAAAGGCCTTATAATTTCCTGCCCTTTGCGGTTCGGACTATTTTTACAGCCCCTTTTTATTTTGCAAAGGGAAGCTCGGTTATCCGCAGCTTGGCGCAGCCATAGGGGATCAGCTCCAGCTCCTGCGGTTCCGAAAGAGGTGCGGTTGATTGAGGGGTTTTGGCGCAAACCCATTCATACCCTTCCTCCAAGCCCCAAGCAATTTTTTGCAGGGAGGCCTTGATGCGCACCGGCGGATTTTTTTCAGAGAACGGAATTTCCGAAAGGGGCTTTTGCTCTAAAGAAAGTGCAGGCGAGGCAAGGCCATAGCTCCATTCAGAAGAGGGCAGCAGCTCATAATCGCAATAGGGGAATTTGCGCTCCACCCCATTGCGCTCATATTCCAGCATCCGCTTTTCATATTGGATTGGCAGGGCAAAAACCAATGAGCCCCATTCAATGCTATGCAGATTATGGGGGCGCTTTCTGATCCTTGGAGCAGTTTCGAAGGAGAGGGTAATGGTGCGTATCTCTCCTGCTTTGATCTCGAAGGTGAGTTCTTTCCCATCTGCCGCCGCGCCATCCACCAAAAGATTTTTTGCAAAGGATGGAATGCGGATTTTAAAGGTATGATTTTCTTTTGCCTCGATTTTATAGGTAAAAGAATTTTCAAAGGGATAGTTGGTTTCCAAAAGGATGGAGATCCCTTCGGTTTGAAGCTTTGCGGGAACGGGGAGGGCGCTGATAACGGTATGGCCTTGGTGCATAAAGGCAGAGAGGGCGAGTTTCGGCCAGCCCTGATTGAAATTGGCGGTGCAGCAGCCGTAATTAGGCTCCAAGCCAAAGAGATGAGCTTCCTTTCCGTTGGTGCCGAAGATGGCCTTGCCGGGGAAGGTGAGGCAGGCGATCTGATTGCTCAGCTGATCATATTGATGGGTCCACATATCCTCACTGATGGTGGCGGGCAGGGCGTTAAAGGCCAGCTTCTCCAGCCGCTCTGCCCATTTCCCTTCGCCGCTAAAGGCAAAAAGCTGCTCATAGGAATACATCTGCTCCACCACCGCGCAAAGCTCGGTGCCTTGAATGGGGGAGAGGCCAGAGAGGCATTCATCTCCGGTAAAGGTTTCCACCGCAGTGCCGTTATAGGTCTTTAAAATTTCCCGAAGGGCCTCCGCTCGATCAGCATAAGGCTCGCCTAAAAGATCGCAATAAAGGGCTTCATATTTGAGCATCATGGTGATATTCACAATATGAGTCTCATAGGTCCATTTATTTAAGGGGCGCACCCATCGATCGGTCAGAGTATTATAGTCGGTGCCCTGCTCCTTGAGCAGCTTTGCAAGGGCGATCAGCCAATCCTCCTGCTTTCGCTTATATAAAAAGCGAATGGCAATGAGGGTTTCAAACCAGCGAGCCTTTCCCCAATCAAAAAGCCTGATGGTGCCGCTTTTCAGCAGCTCATAATAATTTTTTAATACCCGATAAAGGGCATCGGGGATCCGCTCATCTTCGGAGCATTCATAATAAACGGTAAGCACCTTGGAAATGAGCTGCACCCCCCAGCTATCATAGGTGGGGCGCTCCTCTTCTTCGCAGGGGCAGATCCAGCCGTCTTCCTTTTGGGCGGCGAGAATGGCATCGATATATTTCTTTGCCCTTGCAATCATTCCCTCATCTTCTAAAAGATAGGCGAGGGGAATAAAGCCATCCAGCCAATAGGGCACCCGCTCCCAGCCTTCCCGATCGCCTCCGATCCAGGCGCTATCGCGAACATCCGGCCAGATCTTATCTAAATTTCCTGAAAGCCCCTTTGCCTGAATCTCCAGCTGCCGCCGCATCCAGCCTTGAGGCTTTATCTCATTGGTGGTATAAAAATCCCATTTTCTCATCTGCGTGTCCTCCGATCTCTTTATAGTTTGATTATATCACTCTATAAATTTGATTTAAATGGAAAATATCACTCATTATATTGACAATATCACATTATCTTCATAAAATAAAAGAAAAGGAGGCGCTGATCGCATGGAAGGAATCTTATTAGATCAATCAATTCGCTATCGCCATTCCTCGTTTCGGTATTTCAAAGAGGGGGAGCACCATATTGAGCGCTTTTGCAAGGAGGAGGTTTTGCTCCTTGTATTTGAAGGGATCTTGCGCTTTGAGGAGGATGGAATTGCCTATGAACTCCATTCGGGGGATTACCATATCCAGCGCAAAAATTCTTATCAGGCAGGGCCGCTTGCAAGCGACGCGCCCAAATATCTCTATATTCATTTCACTGCCGATTGGGGAGAGGGAGAAGAAACCCTGCCCCGCAGCGGGCATTTTGATTATTCCGCCCTGCGGGAGCGAATGGAGCGGATGGATCATCTTTCCCATAGCGGCGCTCCTTATATTGCGCAGTGCGGCTGCTTTTATGAGCTTTTGGCAAAGCTTATCCGCAGGCCTGAAAAGGATTCCCTATGCGCAAAGATCGCCGCCTATATTGCAAGGGAAGCCCATCGGGGAATTCGATTGGAGGCCTTGGAACGGGAATTTCATTTCAGCAGGAATCATATCATCCATCTTTTTAAAAAAACATACGGAATGACTCCGATTGCCTATGCCAATCTTCAAAAGCTGAAGCAGGCGGAATACCGCATGGAGGTTTCCTCCGATTCTTTGGAAGAGATCGCTCTCTCCTGCGGATTTAACGATTATTCTCATTTTTATAAGCAATTCATAAAAAGAAACGGCTGCTCCCCCGAAAAATGGAGAGCAGCGCAGAGAATCAAATAAAAAAGGAAAGAGCCTCGGCTCTTTCCTTTTTGCTATTTAGCGAATACCATAATTTTCGATGATATAGTCCATATCCTTATCGCCGCGGCCGGAAAGGCAGATCAATACCGAGCCCTTGCCCAGCTTTTCGGCAAGCTTGATGCCATAGGCTACCGCATGGGAGCTCTCGATGGCGGGAATGATGCCCTCCATGCGGGAGAGGCGGAAGAAGGCGTCGATGGTCTCCTCATCGTTGATGACATCGTATTTCACCCGCCCGAGATCCCGCAAAAATGCGTGCTCGGGGCCGGAGGAGGGATAATCCAGACCGCTGGCAACGGAATAAACGGGAGCGGGATCACCGTTTTCATCCTTGAGCATGATGCTATTGAAGCCATGCATCACCCCTTGGGTGCCGTATTGAAGGCTTGCGGCATGGTCGCCCAGCTTGGTGCCGCGCCCGAGAGGCTCGATGCCATAAATATCCACAGGATCATTCAAAAAGCCTGCAAAGAAGCCGGCGGAATTGGAGCCGCCGCCCACGCAAGCAACAATAGAATCGGGCAGCTCACCGGTCATTTCTTTAAACTGCTCTCTGGCCTCAATCCCCACAACGCTCTGGAAATCTCTAACCATCATGGGGAAGGGATGGGGGCCAACCACCGAGCCGATGCAATAGATGCTATTCTGATAATCTTTGGCATAGGCATCAAAGGCAGCGTCTACCGCTTCCTTCAGGGTGGCAAGGCCATGGGTAACCTCCACCACATTAGCGCCGAGAATCTTCATTCTTGCCACATTGGGAGCCTGCTTTTTAATATCCACAGAGCCCATATAAACATCGCATTCCAACCCGAAATAGGCGGCGGCGGTTGCGATGGCAACGCCATGCTGCCCTGCGCCGGTTTCGGCGATCAGCTTCTTTTTGCCCATATATTTGGCAAGAAGCGCCTCCCCCATGCAATGGTTGAGTTTATGGGCACCGGTATGGTTGAGATCCTCTCTTTTAGCATAGAGCTGCACTCCGGTGCCGATCTGGTTGGAAAGGCGCTCCAGATGGGTGATGGGGGTGGGGCGGCCTTGGAACTCTTTACGGATGCGGCGAAGCTCATCGATGAATTTGCGGGATTTGCAGATGGTGAAATAAGCATCGTTGATCTCCTGCATGGCTTTGAGCAATCCTTCATCCACATATGCGCCGCCATAGGGGCCGAAATAACCGTTCTTATCGGGATAGCTTTTAAAATAAGTGTCGAAATCAATACCGTTAAATTTCATTTTTATATTCTCCTTTAATCAATTGGTTTTAAAAAGTTCAGCAAGATAAAGTGGGGAGTCGCCATCGTTTTGTTATTAATACCATATTTTTTCTCCCTTCCTTAAAATAAAAAATCCCAAGCATTCCATAAGGAATACTTGGGACAGAAAAAACAAAAATTTTCTGCGGTGCCACCCAAATTGATGAAAAATCATCCGCTCATTTTCCGCACAATCATGCGGCTCGCGACGATAACGGGCGCGCCCCGTCAACTGCTACTTGCAAATTGCTTTGCTTTCGGTTGCCCTCGTAAGCCCATTCGGATCCTCTTTCACTACCGCCATCCCACCCTCGGCGGCTCTCTTGAAGCTTCTTTAAAACCCTACTATTCTTACTCATCGGTTTTTCTATTGAAATCAATATATCACAGTTTTGGGAAAGTGTCAAGAGGTTTGAAAAAATACGCAGAGCATTTCGCCGAGTGTTGTTAAGGAAGTATTTGTTTCTCGGAGCAAAATCCTCTGTCTAATCGCCAAAAGCCTCGCAAGGCGTCAGCCTTGCTGCATTTTTGGCTTCAACACAAAGAATTTTGCTTTCCTACGAAACTGCGAA
>JAZPYP010000019.1:0-13090 GCA_045544255.1 Eubacteriales bacterium
GTCAAGGCCACCTCTCATTTGGAGAAATATTTCTCTTCTCCAAAAACAAAGCGATAAATTTACAACTTTAGAAATTTTCTGCTCTACAGTATTTCACTCTTCACTTTGGAGTTGTAGAAAATTTTCTGTTCTACAGTACGCCGCGCTTTGCTTCGACGCTGTAGAAAATTTTCTATTCTACTGTCAAGGCCTGCTTCGCTTTTGGAGAAATATTTCTCTTCTCCAAATCAAAGGCGTTTTTTAAAAAATGCTTGACAACGGAAAAAGTTGGTTGTATTATTGTATTAGAACAGTAATACAAGGAGGTGTTACCATGGCATGGCATTTTGCGCCGGATCGGCCGGTCTATCTTCAGATTGCCCAGCGGATCACCCAATCGGTGCTATCGGGGAAATATCTTCCCGGCGAGCAGATTCCCGCAGTGCGGCAGCTTGCGCTGGAGGCGGCGGTTAATCCCAACACTGTGCAGCATGCATTTGCGGAGTTGGAGAGCGATGGCCTGATCCTTTCCAAGGGCACTCTTGGGCGGTTTGTAACCGAGGAGCAGGCAGTGATCGAGAATTGCCGAAAAAAACTTGCCCGCCAGGCAGTTAATGATTTTCTTAAAAATATGAGCAATCTTTCTATTTCAAAGGAAGAGGCCATCGCGCTCATGAAGGAGGCAGAAGAATGAGCAGTATTTTATCGGTAAGAGGCTTAAAAAAGGCCTACAAAAAGAATATTCCGGTGCTTCAGAACTTAAATATTGAATTGCCGGCAGGAAAAATCATCGGTCTTCTTGGCCCCAATGGTTGCGGAAAGACCACCCTTATTAAGATGATTGCAGGGCTTCTTCAGCCGGATAGCGGCGAAATTTTAGTAGACGGGAAGCCCATCGGCGAGGAAAGCAAGGCTTTGGTTTCTTATCTGCCGGAGCGCACTTATTTTTCATCAGGGATGCGGGTGCGGGAATTGATTCATTTCTTTGAAGAATTTTATGGAGATTTCGAGCCGGAGCGGGCTTATCGGCTTTTAGAAGATCTGCATATCGATCCCGAAGCCAAGCTTAAAACCCTCTCGAAGGGCACAAAAGAGAAGGTGCAGCTGATTTTGGTAATGGCCAGAAGAGCAAAACTTTATCTTTTAGATGAGCCTATTGCAGGAGTAGATCCTGCCGCAAGAGAATATATTCTTTCCACCATTGTCGGCAACTATGATCCCGAAGCTTCCATTATTATTACTACCCATTTGATCACCGATGTGGAGCAGGTTTTGGATGAATTTGTATTTCTCTCTTTTGGCGGAAGAATTCTCAAAGCAGGAAGCGCCGAGCAGGTGCGCAACGAAACAGGGAAATCCCTTGATGAACTCTTTAAGGAGGTATTCAGATGCTAAAGAAACTTTTGCGCTATGATTTAGCGCCGATCTTTAAATATTGGTGGATCGCCGCGCTGACCAGCTTTGTTGTATCCCTCTTGGGCGGCGGCTGCATTACTATTTTGCGCGCCGATCCCAAACCGCCGGTAATCCTTACCGCCATTGCCGGTGCCGGCTTGGTGCTGATTGTTTTTTGCAATATCGCCTTTGTGATCTTGGCCGAAATCTTAAGCTACCTGCGCTATTACCGCAATTTTTATACCGATGAGGGCTATCTCACCTTTACCCTGCCGGTAAAAACCACCACCCTCATCGCCTCCAAGCTTATAATGGTTTCTATCACCATGGTGGCCACCGGCCTGATCCTGATGCTCAATATCTTTTCGATGGTGGCGCTCGGATTTGGCGGCGATTTTTGGAATGAGATTACAACCATTCTTTTAGAGCTTTGGGCTCAACTCGGGCTTTATCTGCCCCTCTATGCCTTCTTGGCGATTTTGTTGATTTTAGTCCTTTGCGTTTTCTCTTCTTTGCTGGTCTTTTGCTGCATCACCATTGCGGCAATCCTTGCCAAAAAAGCCAAGGTTTTTTGCGCTATTGCGCTTATGTATGCCGTATCCGGTGTTACTTCCGCGATCTTCCAGCTTTTCAGCTACCTTTCCATGTTTGGCGCATTTGATTGGCTGGAAAGGCTGCCCGAAAGCAGTGTGAAGCCCTTTATCGCGCTGTTTTTGGTTGGGTTGATCGCTTTTATTGCAACCTTGAGTGCGGCCGCCTATCTTGCCCAATATCGCATGATCGACCGCAAACTGAATTTGGCATAAGGAGGAGCAAAATCATGAAAAGAACATTATCCTTTATCCTTTGCATCCTGATGCTTTTCGGGCTGATTGCAACGCCCGCCTTTGCCGATGGAAAGATCGCAAACTTCTCGGAAGATTTTTCTTTCTTCACCATTGGATCCCAAAAATATGTACGCTGCGATCTCACCATGCTCAACTCTGAATATTATGGAGAAGAGGATGCCTTCTATGAGGCAAAACTTGCCAAAGAAGATCCTCGAATCAAAAAGATCACTGTTGAGCAAAGCATGAGCAAAAATGAATTTTGGGTAGAGACCGTCTACCATGATGGCTCCACTCTTTCAAGCTATTATATGGAAGAGCGCGCCGCCGCGGTTTATAATCAGCTCATCAGCTCCGATCAAGCCGATTGCGAGATCGATTTTGCATGGCCGGCCGATAATCAGGTTTCCGCAAAACTGAATGGGCTGATGAGCGAGCCTGCAACCGCTTTGAAGCAGGATATTTTAGAATGGTGCGATTATTTCGAGGTTTTTGCAATCAATGAAAAATATGGTCTGAAGGTTTCAAAAGGCCAGCTTTTCTCTACGGAAGACGGCTTCTATTATATGGACTACAGCGAAAACGGGATCACCTCCCCCTACATCTATCCCGCTGAATATAAATCTCTGAAAGCCCATCCCATCACCGATGGGGAGTTGCTTTTATTGCTGGAGGAAGCAGAAAAGCGCTATAGTGGATTTAATTCCCCCTTTGGAGAGGCCATTACCGAGGCCATTGGTATTATCCTGTTGATTCTCTTCTTTGGCTTGATTCCTGCAGGCTTCCTTGTGCTCGGATTGATCCTTTGCATCCGCAGCAAAAAGCATGCTTATAAAAAGTTCGGCGCATGGATTCTGATTTTGGCAGGGGCTACCCTTCTGATCTTTATCGGATTGACCTTCATGATCCTGCTATAAACAAAAAATGGTTTGCTCAAGAGGCGCACTTCGTATGGAAGTGCGCCTCAGTTTTATTCGCCAAAGGCGAGTTGTATTGCTTCGCAGTGATATTCGGCTTTCAGCCGAGTGTTATTCGCTTCGCGAATTCAAAGGCGAATAAAATATCACTAAAACCGCAAGGTTTTAATATCACTCTTTTGGAAATATCTCGCTGTTGGCGAGGTATTCCAAAGGAATATCACTGTGAGACTTAGTCTCACAATATCACTTATTATTTTTATCTTTGAGACAGCTAATGGTTTAAAATGTGTAACCCACCATGGCACTTTCAAACCGAACGTGTCAATCTTTATATAAAAGAAGAATTGGGAGAACACTTCTTTACGATGTGTCTCCCAATGAGCAATTTTTTTAAATTTCAGGCTTGAAGCAAGGCATAAATTCCAGCTTAAAAAGATTTTGGCGATGGCGGCGATCGATATTTTCTTTTTTGGCAAGATCCTCGATCTCGCCGGTGCGAATATAGCGATCCAGCTCCGCATAGGTAAAGCCGAGATTTTCCTCATCGGTCTTGCCGCAGAGGCCATCGATGGGCACCTTTTCCACAAGTTCATGGGGCAATCCCAAAAGATGGCCGATCTCTTTCAGTTCTGTAACCGTGAGGAAGGAAAGGGGCGAAAAATCCCCAACAGAATCCCCATAGCGGGTGGAATACCCCACCCAATCTTCCGAAAGATTGCAGGTATTGCAAACGCGCCCGTTGCAGCTTTGGGATACTGCATAAAGGGTGGCCATGCGGATGCGAGGCGGAAGGTTTTGGTAAGATTGAGGGGTAAGCTCCAGTTCCTTTGGCAGGCTGCCAAGAAGCCCATCCATCGCATCTTTAATATTCACTTCATAATGCTTAATTCCAAGATGGCGAACCAAAAGATAAGCCGCATCAATATCATGCTGCTCCCCCTTCGGCATTAAAACCCCGATCACCCGCTCGGCACCAAGGGCCTCGGCGCAAAGAGCCGCCGCAATAGAGCTATCCTTTCCGCCGGAGATGCCGACCACAGCGTTGCAGCCCTTTCCGTTTTTTTCAAAAAAATCCCGAATCCATGCCACGCATTCGTTTTTAACTCGCTCTGCATTAAACATTGCAATCATTTCCTTTAGCATTTATTTTTGATTATTATATCCCATTTTTCATGGGTTTTCAACCCCTCTGCCGCAATTCCATCCGCCGCCAATTTATAAAGCCATAAAGATCATTCACCAAAAAAGCGATAAAGCAGATCACCACCGATAGATAAGAAAAATCATCAAGAGTGGCAAGGAGCCAAAGAACGATCAAAACAATATCATTGGCTCCATAGGCAAGGGCAAAATAGGGGCTGCGGCGAAAGGTCAGATAGGCGGCGATGAAGCTGGTGGCCACCGATAGGGTGCTGAAAAAGAGATTGGCGGTATGAAAGAGGGCAAGAATGAAATAGAAGGCAAAAGTGATGATCGCAGTAAGCGCGAGGAGCAAAAAATACTCCCCTTTTCGGATCCGATTCACCGCCACCTCTGCCCGCCTGCCCTTATAAGGGTTTTTAAGCCATGCAATAAGGGCAACCACCGCCATCGGCAAGGTCATACCAAGATAGGTGATCATCTCGCCATAATAAGCAAAAGAATAGGAGATGATGCCATAAAGAATGCTGAAAAGGATCATCAAAACCTGCCCGATGGCATTCCCCTTGGCATTAAAGATCAGGGAGCTTACGCCGATCAGAGAGGCAACCAAAGAAAGATAATCTTCCTGCTTAAAACCCCAAAAAGAAATTAAAATCATCAAGACAGAGCCGCTCCAAAGAAACCACTCCTCTTTTGAAAAATACCTTAAAATTTTCATCTTTTCTCCCCCAAAAAAATAAAGCACCCATGCCTTCCCTCTTCAAAGACCTAACGAGAGATGGCCGGATGCTACCCGGTGGCAGATATTTCAGCTTGCATTCAGTTTATCATAAAATAACAAAAATTGCAATCCTAAAAATTTCGGGCTTTTGCATTTCGCAAAAGCCCGAAAACCATTATTTCAATTTTTCATCTATAGCAAGATAAATAAAGATAAAGAAAAGGCTCAAGAAAATTCCGCCCAATATATCGGTAAACCAATGCACACCGGAGATCACCCTTCCAATCAAAACAAAGGCCATGATCACCCATAGAATCACTCTGCCGATTCCCTTCAAGGATTTATCTTTAAAGCGGCGGCTGATCTGATGAATGGCAGTGGCCATTACGCAGATAAAAATCATGGTATGGGAAGAAGGGAAGGAAGGCTCCAAAGCCCCCTCGATCAGCACAGGGCGATAATTGATCACCAACTTATCAAACAATACATAAGCGGCAAATACCACCACATAGAAGCCGCCCAGCAGATAGATATCTCGGTCCACTGCCTTCAGGCTCTTCCCCTTGATCAACTGATAAAGCCCCAAAAGAGCAAAACAAGCGGGGATCAGCAATACCAAAAGGCTCATCCAATCGGTGATCTCATACCACCATGCATTAAACGGGAACTGATCGCGAATCGCGCCATTCAATGCCGCAAGGCCAACCTCGCTCCCTTCGGGGCCGATGGCTGCCAGATCAGCAGTTTTCAAAAGCAAGACCAACCCGCCGAATAATACCAGCATTGCGGCCGCTAAAAGCCAATAAATCTTTCCTTTTTTGGTCATGATAAATGCCTCCGTTTTTATTTCTATTTTATTATAGCATAGGATCCCACCATACACAAGGATTAAAAAAAATCAAAACAAGCCCAAAAGCAACGAGCGCCCCCATATGATGCGCCAAGAAAAGATTAAGCCTCTTCCTCTGATGCACAATAAGTTTTATAAAGCGCCGCATGATCATCGATCACCTGCCAGGCACCGCTTCCCATGCCGGTAACGCAGATAAATTCTTCCCCCTTACTGTTTTTGGCAAAGCTGGCCGCGCAGTTCTTCGATTCCACCACATAGCCGGTCTTGCCGCCCAAAACAGCCACATCGCCGGTATCCCGATCCTCAATCCTGCGAATAAACCAATTCGAAAGCACCTGCCCTTCGGGATGAGCCAATGTTGGCAAGGAATCATAGGTTCGGGTAGAGAGCACCTTTCTGCAAAAATCATTCTCTAAAGCGGCCTTTAAAAATACAGCCATATCCTGAACGGTGCAATAATGATCCTCATCATATAGCCCAACGCTATTGGTGAAATGGGCGGTATTGGCCCTTCCAAGCTCCCTGATCTTTGCATTCAGTTGGGCAACAAACGCTTCATGGGAGCCGCTTGCAAGCTCCGCAAGGGCAAGGCTGGCATCGGCGCCGGAGCAAAGAATGCAGCCATAGAATAGTTCGCTGATCGGAACCTGCTCCCCTTTTTCATAGCCCACAACGCTGCAATCATTAAAATAGCAATAATCGGTAATCTCTTCGGTTATGGTAAAATAGCCGCTTTTATCTTTGATCTGCTCGGCGGCCACTAAAAGAGTGAGCACCTTTGTCATCGATGCGGGGTTGATCCGCGCATCAGAGCTTCGCTCGGCAATGATCTTGCCGCTTTCCAGATTCAGCAAAACGCCATAGGCGCTTTCGATCTCTTGGCCGATCTGCTCGGTTTGCGCAGTAACCTGCGGTTGATAAAGAGGCTTCTTTTCCTGCTCCTTCAAAGCGCTTGAGCTCTCCTTCTCTTCTGCCGCCTTCTCCTGCCGATATTTAGCGCAGGAATGAATCCCCAGCGCCAAAAGCAAGATGATGATCAGCAAAAATAAAGAGCAACCCCATTGATAGGGATTTTTCCATTGATTTTTTTTGCGCAGATGCTTTCGCCCAAGGGAGGGATCCCTGCGAAGGGCAGTCTGCTTCTTTCTATGATGAATCAATCTCACGTTGTTTTCTCCATTATTTTCTTCTTCTATCTACTATAACGGAATTTGCAAAAAAATGCAAGAAAAAAGCGAAAAACAGGCTCCGATTTTTCATGATTGAAGAAAAGAAAGAAATATGATATAATTTTTCGTAGAGTAGAGGAAGAAGGTAAAATTCAAATGAGTAAATACAATTTTTATTTAAGCTATTGCTGTTCCGATGGAAAAAGGATTGCCGAGCAACTTTGCGCAAAGCTAAAGGAGCGGGGCTATTCTGTTTTCTTTGATAAAGAGAGCCTCTCTGCAGGGGATCCTTATATGCAAAGCATTATGGAAGCCATTGCAAGCAGCGATTATTTTTTGCCGATTATAACTAAAGAGACATCGAAGTCCCTCTCTGCAATGAGAGAACTTTCCCTTGCCATTTCCAAAGCAGAAAGCAGAGCAACAAAGATCCTTCCCATCAATGCATCGGGGCCGCTTGAGGGAGAACTTAAATACTATTTAGCCTGCATTCAGCAAATCCCCCTTGATCCAAGCGGCAATCTGCCTTCTGAAATTGAAAGGATCACCGAAAAAATCGATCAGTTGGTGGGCCATGAATTAAAAGTCTCTCTTCTTTACGAAAAACTTTCGGCTTATAAAAAGCTTCTTAACCAAAATAAAAAGGCTGAAACCCTTTGCGCTTTGATCGGGCTGACCAAAGAAAAGCTTCAATCCACCCTCGCCCATGGTTCATCGGATCTTTGGGAGAGTTGCGAGAGCCTCCTTGATCTTTATGAGCAGCTTTCCGGCTATATTGGCAGCTATGATGAAGATTCCCGCAAAATCGCCCATCTGATTATAGATGAGCTCAATAGCATTAGAGCCCTCTTGAATGGCTCTTCCGATGAGCTGCTTCCAAATCCATTCACCCACCGGCTTCTCTTTGCATCGGTTGCAATCCGCCTGATTTTTATGGATCGCAATATCCGCTCCGAATGCGCAGATACTTTAACCAATGGTGATGTGCGGAACCCTTGCCCTATCGACCAATTCATCGAAATTCAAAAACCTTTTATTGAGGCATATCGCCGAGAATATAAAAATATCGAGCAAGAGAGCAAAAAAGAGTTTATTGAAAAATCAGCAAAATATCTCCTCAGCGGAACCCTTCAAAAACCGATTGAGCGAATTCTGGAGCAGGATATTTATAATGCACTGCAAAAATGCGGCTATCAGGTTGAAACCGAGATTCGCTTGGGGCGCTTTACCATCGATCTGGCTATTAAGAAAAACGGGCGGTATATCCTTTATATCGAATGTTGCTCCAAAGCACCAAGCAATACCGAAAACCTTTATCAAACCGCTTTAAAAGAATATATCGCCTCTATCGGCGGAACGCTGCATACCATCTATAATCAAGATTGGAGCAAAGATCCCCAAGGGGAACTGCAAAAAATCAAGGAGATCCTTGATAGCAGTATCACGGAAGATGATAAACTTTTCTTATCCATTGCAAAATTTATCCAAGATGGCAATAAGCTTTTTGATGTTCTTCAGGAAAAGGGCATGGCAGGCGACTTTTTGGAATGCCTGCGGGAAAGCTATGAGCGGCTCAAGAATTATTGCATTGTTGTGGGGGCCGATGATGTTGCTGCCGAGTGCGCGGAGCGAATAGTGGAGCTGCGCAACGAAGCGGAAAAGCAGCAAAACCAAACCGAAGAGAACGAAAAAGCCGAAAAGGGCATCAAATCGCTCCTTGGCTATACCTTGGAAAACAGCGGGAAATACGATGTTTTCATCAGTTTTAAAAGCGAGGACAGCGATCTTGCCGAAAAAATCTATAACTACTGCCACAGGAAAATGAAAGAGCCCTTCTGGAGCAAAAAATCCTTGCCTCGCCTTTCTCAATCGGAATATAGCCAAGCCATCGATATGGCACTGGAAAATTCCAAGCATTTTGTTGTTGTCTTCTCTGATCTGGGCTATCTGAATGCCAAATGGATCAAATACGAAATGAATGTCTTTAACAATGAGATCAAAGAAGGGCGCAAGGAAGGCTCCAACTTTATCATTGTGGCAACCGATGATGTTTATGATAAAATCATTCAATCCAATAAAACGGTTCTCGATATTGCCTACAGAAGATTTCAAATCATCAAAATGAGCGAATACGAAGAAACATTATCCCAATATATCTCGTAAAACACTTACTATTTAAGAATTAAATATAAAAGAGAGGTAAGGGGCACCCTCCGCAAGGAAGAATAGGTTTTGAAAGCCTCTTTTTCGCCCAAACAGTCATAACCTCCGGCTAAGCCGGAGGCTTGAGTAAGCCCTAGAAGGGCTAAATACAGGCACTACCCCTAAAGGGGCACCGAAAAGTCTGCCAACCGCATTGCACTTTCGGGCAACCCCTAAAGGGGTAGTTTCTTTATGCCTTTTGGTTCTTGCTACCCGTAAACGGGTCTATGTATTCTTTGATACTCATTTGATCAGCTAATTGATCTTCTTGCAGTTGGTTTCGTATATATTCTTGTATCTGCTTTTTATTGCGTCCGACTGTATCTACATAATATCCTCTTGCCCAGAAATGCCGATTTCCATATTTGTATTTCAAATTTGCATGACGGTCGAAGATCATTAAACTACTTTTCCCTTTGAGAAACCCCATGATTTGTGCTACACTATATTTCGGCGGTATCTCGATGAGCATATGAATATGATCCGGACATGCTTCTGCTTCTATTATTCGTACTCCTTTTTGTTCGCATAATTTTCGCAGTATTTGCCCTATATCTTTCTTTATCTCTCCATATACCGCCATTCTTCGATATTTTGGAGCAAACACAATATGGTATTGACATCTCCACTTAGTATGTTCTAAACTATTTATGTCCTTCTCTTTCATGTCTAGGACCTCCTTGTTATATTATTTGTTCGGTTGGCAGACCTCTCTCATAATATAACAAGGAGATTTTTTATTGTCCATAGCTAAAGCTTTTTATCCACTGGCAGAGCCAGTGGTTGTCTTATGAATGCAAAAGGCTTAACCATTCGGTCAAGCCTTTTCTTACAACATTTTACATTGTGTGTTCAAATCGAGATAGGGGATATCAAAAACTGCGCAATCGATCTCATTAAGATTGCAAAGCTTATAGGTGCTTTGGGTGTTGAACTTTTCACCGTCGCATAGGAACACCTTTGTTTTCGCAGAATTTAGCATTATTTTACGGGCATAATTTTCTTCCTCGGTGGTATCGGAGATGTTGCCACGGCGGTCTAAGGATTGAGAGGAGAAGAAAAGTATATCCACCATAATATTGGAAAGCGCAGTAAATGTTTCGGTTCCGGACAATGCTGTGCCACCATTGATCGCGCGACCACCCAAACAATGGGTTTGGATACCCAATTCGATGGCGCGTAACGCAGTGGATAGATTGTTGGTGAATACGGTCATATTATGATGCTTTGCAATATAAGGAAGCAGGAAAGTCGCAGTTGTGGAGCTATCAAGCAATACAGTCTGCCCATCTTTTAACAGAACAGATGCCTTTTGCGCAATCAATCGCTTTTCTTTTACATTTTTGTGTGTTCGGTCATAGAAGCTTGCCACATTTGCCATAGGCGAGACCGTGGAAACACCACCGTGCAACCGCTTTACAAGACCATTATTTTGCAGATAGGTTAGATCCCGTCGAATGCTGGAAGCAGATGTAAAAGTGAGATTGGATAATTCCTGCACAGTGATAAAAGTTCTGTCGTTTAAAATACTTAAAATTTGTTTTTGCCGCTCACTTATGCTCATATATGCACCTTCTTTTGCTCATTTATCTAAAACACCGCCGCTAATTGCGTATTTATGCGCATCTCGTTACAATTATAGCATCCGTACAATAATTGTCAATGGGGGAGTAATCTGATGTTAGAGAGCTTGAAAGAAAGTGTTTATTTGGCAAACCGATTGTTGAAAGACAGTGGACTTGTTATGCTGACCTGGGGCAATGTTTCCCAGATCGACCGGGAAAGTGGATATGTTGTGATCAAGCCGTCTGGCGTTGCTTATGATGCAATGTCAGCAGAAGATATGGTCGTAGTTGATTTGGATGGGTGTGTTGTGGAAGGAAACCTGAAGCCTTCCTCTGATTTGCCTACCCACATTGAATTATACAAAGCATTCCCTGAGATTTGTGGAATCACCCATACCCACTCTCGATGGGCGACGATTTTTTCTCAAGCGGGGGTGTCGATTCCGGCACTGGGTACTACCCATGGAGATGTGTTTTACGGTGCAATCCCCGTTACTCGGAAAATGACAGAGCAGGAGATACAAGGGGAATATGAAAAGGAAACAGGAAAAGTGATCGTAGAAACTTTTCGGGCAATAAATCCCAATGAGGTCCCTGCTGTGCTTGTGTATGCTCACGGTCCATTTATTTGGGGAAAGGATGCAATGAAATCGGTGGAAAATGCCATCACATTGGAGGAAGTGTCCATGATGGCATACTACACATTGCAACTAAATACAAATGCACAGATACAGCAGGTGTTACTGGACAAGCATTTTCTGCGTAAGCACGGAGCAAAAGCCTATTACGGCCAAGAGGGGAAATGATACGGTAATAGATAGTAAACAATATAACGGTCTTCCCTATCGTGTGTTTTGCATTAAGAAATCATTTTGAATACTACATTCTGCTTTTCTTTTTGAATCTTCTCGAAGATCTCCCTATATTATATAAAAAGTTTTATAATAATCATATGAATTATTCGCCAAAGGATAATTTTATCAATTCATTAATCTTGGCATCCATTCCATTGGGTAAAATTGAGTTTTTATGAATCATATCACAAAGTCAGTGATTTTGCAAAAAGATCAACGGCATTTTGCTTTTTCAACACAAAAACCATCAAAGGCTTGACCGAATCGGTCAAGCCTTTATTGCGTTTTTTATATCATTTGAGCAAGTTTGATTGCGCCGTCAGTTAGAAATCGGATGTTTTCTTCGCGGTAAATCACATCCTTCTTTGTATGTATCCTATCTATATATAAAGTTCCGAATAATTTTGATTTCTTCAGCGCAGCGACACCGATTCCGCCCTTGAACGCGGCATTATCCGAAGGATAAAAAGCTTTTTTTGTTATATCGACAGTGATATCAGGGGTGGAAACAAATGCCTTTTCTAATAGTTCTGCATACTTTTTAGTTGTTCTTTTCAGTGCAAATAATATGGTTTCTCCATCGGAAACACAGTCAAAATTAATAACAAGGGTGTTTTTCATTATTGCTTTATGTTTTGCAGCAAAGGAAGAGGAACCCAAAAGCCCCATTTCTTCAAAATCAAACAATACAAAGGCCACTTTCCCTTTTTGATCCTGCGGGAGCTCCGCCATAATATCGAGTACGGTTGTAACACCCGAGGTATTATCGTTTGCTGTGTGCTTGTTTGCAGGACCGCCCAACAATAAATACATCAAAATGAAATAAATAATCGTCGGCACAAAAGAGGCGATTAGGTATGATGCATCTTCATTAACAGGAAGGAACGATACTGCCAGGCCGGATAAAAAACCGATTGCAAAGGCAAAGATAAAGAAGAATCCTATAATTAAAAACTGATACAGCAAATATGCCAAAAAATTTTTGGGCGTTATAAAGTTCGGAAAGGGAAGGCGGGCACAGGTATCATAATGGGCAGTATAAAGAACCCTCGCCGTTTCCGGCTCTCCGATCACCATATTTCGGGCGCCGAAAGATCCTTTTTCCACCTTGAAATCATATCCGTATCGCTCCGCAACTTGCTTTACATATTCAATAAACGCTGTTTTCTGTTTCTTCGTTTTTCTGACTTGGTATTTTTCAAAAATCTCTTTTGTTGTTTCTGTCATAAAGAACCCCTTTTTGCAATTTTTCTACATTTATTATACTACACCGCCGTTTAAATGTAAATAGTTTTGAAAATCAATGAGTTCCGAGCTGACACAAGCAGAGACTATAAATGATCAAAGGCTTGACCCCGCAGGGTCAAGCCTTTTTCACTTAAAGGTGAGTTATACTATCAAGTGCAACACTTTAACAAAAAAATAGAAGTTCATACGAATCTCTGGTAGAATAAAGTTACCA